>CALFEA010000027.1 GCA_937950385.1 uncultured Altererythrobacter sp.
ATTGCTTGGAACATATTCAACGCCATCAACCTTGAATGCGTCACCCAGAACCACAGGAAAATCGGCCTCAGGTCCGCTCGCCGTGTCCGCATCCATCACCGCAGGCATAGAGCTTGCACTGTTGAGCGATTGATCCGCGCCTATGAAGCCGCAACCGGCCAGCGATACGGTTAATCCAAGGCCAATGGCCCAGCGCAATTTTTTATCTAGCAATCTCATCTGCAAGCAACCCAACACTCATGGCGTAATAGTTCGAGCAGTTGTATTCGAGGATAACCCGATAATTTGTCGTTAACAGCCACGCTTTTGTTCCCGGGCCATCAGGCTGGAAAAGCGATGTCATGACGTCATCACCGATCACGCGCTGGGGCTGAACGCCCAATTGGCGCCACTCGCGAACGGTTTTCCATTGGCTATGGCGTTCGTGGACACGCGAGCAAACAGGAGAGCGCAGCTTGGTCTTTACCGCGCCCCAATTAAAACCAGCAGGAACAGATGTGCGCACGCCCCACGGCAGGCCTGTGCGCCAGCCGGCATCGCGGAAATAATTGGCGATCGAAGCGAAAGTGTCGGCGCGGTTGTTGAAAATATTGGCGCGCCCATCTCCGTCGCCATCCACGGCAAGGCGCAAATAAACGCTCGGCAGGAATTGCGGATTGCCAAACGCGCCGGCCCAGCTGCCCACCAATGTGGAGCGGGAATAGCCCTTGTCCGCGACTTTTAGCAGGGCGAGAAATTCGCCTTCGAACAATTCGCGGCGGCGGCCTTCCCATGCCAAGGTTGAAAGCGAGCGCGACAGATCGAAATTGCCTCGGATGTTGCCGTAGCTTGTCTCATGACCAAAAATTGCCACGATGACTTCGGGCGGGACGCCGTAATCACGGCTTGCGCGGGCGAGGCTGGCACGTTCCGAATTATAGACAGAGCGCCCTCCCCTGATCCGCACGGAATTCACGTGTTTAGAAATGTAATTTGCAACGGAAGGAAAACCCCGCCGAGTGGGTGAGCCAGGTTGGCCCTTATCCAATCTTATCACGCGCTGATTGGGGGTGAGGCCCGCGGTCATGCGGTTGATCGTTCCTTCGCTAACCCCTTGGGCCCGCGCCTTTTGTTTCAGCACTTGCACATAAGCGCCGTAGGACATGTCCTGCGCGTTGAGCGTGCTTGTTGGCAAAATGAGTGAGGCGAATGCGGTAATCGCGGCGCCAGCGGCAAAAAGGGGGTTTTTGATCATTCTGCCTCATTCGCACAGCTAAACTGAACGGCCAATTATTGCTTGTTACTTATCGACACTTAGATGCCGGTAGTTGTCGGGGCGCAGCTTAGGCTGAAAACAAAGAGCGGTTGTGTAAATAGTCGTAATCCTCGCGGCATGCCTGTGCGATAGCGCGATATTCACCCTCAAGCATGGGCAAGTCACCTTGCGGCGGGCCGAAACCGGTGGAAGCATTGACCTTATCATACCAATGCGCGCCCCAAACACCATCATCGGCATGCGGGCCCTGCTCCCAATTCAGCATGGCATCTTCCCAGGGGATGCCGAGCGCTGCGCATAGTGCACTCATGGCCATCTTCGGGTCGCTCAAAATTTGATCGGAATCCACCACAGGCAAAGCCTCACCCGCAATATCGCAGGCCATATCGTAATATTCGCGCATTTGCGCAAAACCGAGCAATTCTGGGCGGCGCAGCTCGTTCTTGGCCCTGTAGCTGGCGACAACGCGCTCTGGCGCACGGATCAAAAATGCGTGGCGGTGATCAGGCATATCGCGCAAATCAATACCGCCGATCATGTGATGCGGCATATGTTTTTGATACCAGATCGGCTTGCTTTCCGGAGCGTCCCCGGACTGAGCCGCAAGCACTGACTGCCAATCGCAGTCCATACTGGCGATGGTTTCTTCGCCCATCGGATGAACCTCGCCGCTGTGTTTTAGGAAAGCGCCATAGAACGGCTCATCGCTCACTGCGCAATCTGTCCGAGCGCCAAAGCTGCGCATCATAGCGGTAGAGATATTGCGCGGCCCCGACCACATTGCGATTCTGATTGGGGTCATTAAGCGTCCCGTTCCATCAATGCCTTATACAAGCCTTGTAGACGCTCCACCATCGGCCCCCTGCCCTCGCTCATATGCCGCCCATCAATATTGGTGACAGGCACAACGCCTGCGAAGGTTCCGGTAACGAAAGCTTCTTGTGCCCCATACACATCGGTGAGAGAGAAGTTCTTCTCAAACACAGGAATGCCTTCTTCGCGGCAAATCTGGATCACATTCGCGCGGGTAATTCCGCCGAGACAATAGTCCCCGCTCGATGTCCAAACCTCGCCCTTTCTCACGATAAAAAAGTGCGTGGAATTGCAGGTCGCGACAAAGCCATGTGGGTCGAGCATCAAAGCCTCGTCTGCGCCCGCCTCGGTGGCCTGAATGCACGCCGTGATGCAATTGAGCTTTGAATGCGAGTTGAGCTTTTGATCCTGCACCGCCGGGTCGCCGCGCCGCACATGCACAGTGAACAGGCGAATGCCTTGCTCAATCGTGCTGGGCAAAGGCGCCTTATATTCCGGGATAATCACAATGGTTGCAGGAGAGATAATCACGCGCGGATCTTGATAAGGAGTGGAGCGAATGCCGCGCGTCACCATCAAGCGGATGTGCACGCCCTCTTCGCCGCGCATGTCATTGCCGTCGATGGTGTCTTCAAGGCGCTGCGTCAGTTCAGCCCGAGTCAGGCCGATATCCATCGCAATGGCTTTTGCGCCTTCATAAAGCCGGTCCAAATGCGCATCCAAGAAAGCGATGCGTCCATTATGGACCCGTAAACCCTCCCAAACGCCATCGCCCAGCATAAACCCGCTGTCGAAGACCGAGACTGTCGCCTGTTCACGGGGCACAAGCACGCCATTTACGTTGATCAGAACCGCGTCATTGCGCGAATCAGCGGTGAAATCATGAGTGCCTTTAGCCATTTTTTCACATTAAGCGTGAAGAGATGGGTGACAATGGCTGACAAGCACGCTAGCAGCCTTTTCCGCGCGGACAGTTGGCAGAGTGGTCGAATGCACCGGTCTTGAAAACCGGCAAGGGTGCAAGCCCTTCCAGGGTTCGAATCCCTGACTGTCCGCCATAGAAAGGCCTCACTTTAATCGGTGGGGCCTTTTTGGTTTGCGGCTAAATGTTGAAGCCAAAGCTCGGGCTGCGCTCGCCTTATTTGCCGCGCTTGATGATCTCATCCATTTGCTCGCGCAAGATTGGGTCCCACTTTGCCCGCATTGCTTTCACGCCTTCGATCAGCGCGTCATTTTCTTGCGTCGGCAGATTGACGTCATACAATTCTGCAACGGCCTGCATGGAGCTGCGGTCCATTTCTTCGAACGCCTTTGCCATATCGGCGGCTTGGCCCGCATCCATTCCCATGGCCTCAAATCCCGAACGACCCATCCGCAGCGAGCTGTCATAGGTTTCGCGGATGATGTCGCGGCATCCATAGGACCACAATTGATAGACATGATCGCGGTCAATCGCGCGTGCGGTCACATGGAGCCCGGGAAAGTTGAGGACTGCATATTTGACCAAACGGTCAATTTGATCGCGTTCATCCAGCGCGACGACCAGCAATTTTGCCTTATCAATGCCGGCTGAGTGCAACAGATCAGGCCGGGTCGCATCGCCGAAATAGGCGGGCACTCCAAATTTGCGCACCACTTCCAAATGGCTGGAATCATAATCGATGACTGTGGTTGAGAAGCCCGCAGATTGCAGCATCCGGTCCACGATCCCGCCAACTCGCCCTCGCCCGGCGATGATAACGCAGTTTTCCTCGTCGATCGCATCGGCAGCTTGCTCTTCAGATGTGTTGTATCGGTGCGCAATTATCCGATCATAGAAGATGAACAATAGCGGGGTCACCAGCATGGTCAGCGCCACGATCAGCAGCAGTAGATCCGCGACCCGGTCGGTGAATACAAAATTGGACAGGGCAAATGAGGTTAAAACGAAGCCAAATTCACCGGCTTGCGCAAGGCTGAGTGAGAATAGCCAGAACGCTTGCCGCTTCAATCCGGCCAGTTTTGCAATGCATGCCAGAACTGCGATTTTGACTGCAATCAGACCGAGCGATGCGCCAACCACTATCGCCCAATTTTCATAGGCTAAAACAAAGTTGATCCCTGCCCCCACTGTGATGAAGAACAGGCCAAGGAGCAGCCCTTTGAAAGGCTCGACATTGGCCTCCAGCTCATGGCGATATTCGCTGTTTGCAAGCACGACGCCAGCAAGGAAAGTGCCCAATGCAGGCGATAAGCCAACGAGTTTCATCAAGAGCGCAATGCCGATCACGAACACCAGCGCCACTGCGGTAAACAGCTCGCGCAGATTGGTCGCTGCAATGAAGCGGAAAATGGGCCGGGTGAGATAATTGCCAATAAGGACAACCGCGGCAATCGCGCCAAAGGTTGTGAGCACTGAAAGCCAAACGGACATGCCCTGCGTCAAGGTCCAACCGCCATGGCCGTGCGCTCCATCTGCATGGCCCGCGTTAGCAGAAGCCAGAGCCGCAATTTCAGGGACGGCCAGCAGCGGGATCAGCGCCAAAAGCGGGATGACCGCAACGTCTTGGAACAAAAGCACAGAGAAGCTTGCCTTGCCGCCATCGCTGTTAAACAAGCCCTTCTCATTCAAGGTTTGCAAAATGATCGCAGTGGAGGAAAGTGCCAGCACCATGCCGATACCGACT
>CALFEA010000028.1 GCA_937950385.1 uncultured Altererythrobacter sp.
CCAACGCCAGCGTCATGCCGACCAATCCGCCGCCCAATATCAGCATATCTGCGCTTTTTGTGCTCACCGCTGTCACCATTACCCTTCGCGTTGCGAATACTTTCCCATGGTCCTAGAGGCACTATCATGATCGACGCAAGAACTCTCCGTACACCGCGCGCTGCAATATGCGCATGGCTGCTTGCATGCGCCGCATTGATGATGGGCGCGCTATTGGTTGCAGCGCCAGCTTTGGCGCAAGAATTGTCTCAGGACGTAGAGTTCGGTGACGAGAATATCGGTGTCGAGCTTTACACTGAGACCGCGCCTTTGGCGGGCGAGGAATGGATGCTCGCGCTGCGCTTTACGCCCGATCCTGACAGTGACGAAGAATGGCACGGCTATTGGTCGAACCCGGGCGATGCGGGGCTCGGCATGCAATTGCAGCTGAACCTGCCTGATGAGTGGGAGCAGGGCGAGGCGCTTTATCCCGTGCCGCAGCGGTTCGTGCAGGCAATTGGTGATGAAGGCGATGCCCTTATGAACCACATTTACAAGGGCGCTTACAGCGTTCTTATCCCTGTGAAAGTTCCAGCAGACGCGGATGTGAGCGCATTCGGAACGCTGACCGGTTTCGTCAGTTACCTTGCCTGCACCGATATGCTGTGCGTGCCGCAAGATGCATCTTTGCTTGCCAAGCCGCCAACAAAATCACCCAGCCAATTTCCGAAATGGCGCGCGCAAATAGCGCCCTTGCTGGACACGCCGGCGCGCTATGCGTTGGATGATACAAAGCTTCAGCTTGCGATCCCTTTGCCTGCATCTGTGAGGCTTGACGATCCGCATGTGTTCATCGCGAATACGCGGCTTGTGCTGTATAATGCACCGCAAATATTTCGCCGCAATGGCGATGTTGTGACCGCCGAAATAACGTTGTCTGATTGGCCGGGCGGCGAAGATGCTGAGCCGCTGGGCGCAGTTTCTGGTATCGTTTCATTTGGCGGCAATATGGGCGTTCGGTTCGTCGCTGAGCCGGGTGAAGTTCCATCAGGCGGCGCACGGATCGTTAGCGCTGCAGCGCCTGAAACACCGCCGCTTGCATGGCTTCTATTGGCCGCATTGGCAGGCGGATTGATCCTCAATATTATGCCTTGTGTTTTCCCGATCCTCTCGATCAAAGCGCTTGCGCTGGCGAAAGCGGGCGGGGACCAAAGTGCCGATCAGAGCGGGGCGCGCAGCGATGCTTTGGCCTATACCGCTGGCGTTGTGCTGGCCTGCGTCGCACTGGGAGGGGTCATGCTTGGCCTGCGGGCGGGCGGAGAGCAAGTGGGCTGGGCATTCCAGCTGCAATCACCGGGCGTAGTGGTCGCGCTGCTATTGCTCGCTGTTGCCATCACGGCCAATTTTGCAGGCATTTTTGAGCTGCCGCAATTGTCGTTCACCGGGAAGGGCGGGCGCAATGGTTCTTTCGCCACCGGACTGCTTGCCGCATTCGTCGCGACGCCTTGCACAGGGCCGTTTATGGCCGCTGCATTGGGCGCGGCTCTATTGCTTCCTCCGTTGCCCGCGCTGCTGCTGTTTGCGGCATTGGGACTGGGCCTTGCGCTGCCGTTTCTTGCTATCGGTTTCATTCCGGCCTTGCGCCGCAAATTGCCCAAGCCGGGCGCATGGATGGAGCGGTTCCGCAATCTGATGGCTATCCCCATGGGGCTGACGGCGCTGGCGCTGATTTGGTTGACGGTCCAGCTGGGCGGGCGCGGTTTTGCGCTGATGGCGCTGGTCGTTTGCCTTGGGATTGTGATCGGCTTTTTCGTTGTTGGAAAATTGCAGGCCGCTGGCAAAATGGCGTGGCCCGCATGGGGCCTGATCGCTGCGCCGTTCCTGATCTTTGGTGCCTTTGCATTGCCCGCCAGCTATGCCCCGCAAAGCTCCAATATCGCAGCGCAATCCATCCATTCGCCGCTTACATTTAGCGCCGAGGCGCTGGCAGAGGCGCGCGCCACCGGTAAGCCAGTCTTCGTATGGTTTACTGCCGATTGGTGCGTCACTTGCAAAGTGAATGAGCGCGTGGCGATTGAGCGAGAGGAAGTGCGCGCGGCGTTTGAGAAAGCGGGCGTGCTCACTATGGTTGCCGATTGGACGCAGCCTGATCCAGCGATCACCAATTTCCTGCAATCACAAGGCGCAGCGGGCGTGCCGCTTTACCTTTGGTATGAACCCGCTTCACAGGCTGAGCAGCTGCCGCAAGTATTGACGCCGGATATGCTTATTCAGCGGGCTGAGACACCGCGTCCTTAGGCGCGTTATCATCCACCAATGCGGGCTCGTTAGCCTCCGCTACCGGATCGCCCACTTCAAGAATATCGAGTGAAGGTTTCGGCAGCGCCAAAGCGCGGCAATCATTGACAAGTTTTGCAGCACTGATTGCCCCGTCTTGCGCCGGATTGAGCGTCACCATTCCTGCGCCGGGTAAAGTCGCGGTGACTTCCTTGGGGCCGGTTAAGGCTTCCAAATCGGGATGGTTTGCAGGGATGGTGCCTTGCCACACGAACCCGCCGGGAACTTCAGTCGCATCCACTGCAATGCGGGCTACATGGCTGTTGCCAACCAACGCAAAAAACGCTTTGCCGCCTTTGTCCGCAGGTGAGAGCCGCGTGACTTGCAGGAGCGGTACTTTGGGATCACCGATGCATTGCATTGCCATCAAAGGAGCCTTGCCCGCTTGGCCGTAGATAATGCGTCCGGCCTCCTCGCTATTCGCCCAGAATGCGCCCTCGCTATCGGGCGATTCTAAAGGCGCGGGCGGTGCATCGGGCTTGTCGCTAAAGACCCGGCCCGTTGCCGCTTCATCACTGGGCGGCGGCTTGCATGCCGCCAAAGCGAGTAAGGGAAGCGCAAGGCATACGGCCAAGCGCATTACGCTTTCCCGCCCATAAACTTGGTGCGCTTATTGCCATATTTGGTTTTGCGTGTGCCGGGGCGGCCAGCATCGCTGCGGCCCACTTTCGGGCGCGCCGCATGGGCCAAGGCGGGGGCGCTGCCAACAGGGGCGGATGCGCCCAATCCAAGCTCCCCTTCTTCCAAGCGGCGGATTTCATCGCGCAATCGGCCTGCTTCTTCAAATTCAAGGTCAGCCGCGGCTGTGCGCATGCGTTTCTCTAGGTCTTCGATGTGGCTACGCAGATTGTGGCCCACGAGATTGTTTTTCTCGCCATCGCCTGTGTCGACGGTGACGCCATCTTGAGATGCGGTGTGCGCGACAATATCGGCAATATCGCGCTTGATCGTTTGCGGCGTGATGCCGTGCTCATCATTATAAGCGCGCTGCTTTTCGCGGCGGCGATCGGTCTCGGCCATGGCGCGTTCCATGCTGCCGGTAATGCGGTCGGCATAGAGGATCACATGCCCTTCAACATTGCGGGCTGCGCGGCCAATCGTTTGCACGAGGCTGGTTTCGCTGCGCAAGAAGCCTTCCTTGTCGGCATCTAGGATCGCGACCAATCCGCACTCAGGAATATCGAGCCCCTCGCGCAGCAGATTGATCCCGACGAGCACATCGTAAACGCCGAGGCGCAAATCGCGGATCAGTTCAATCCGCTCCAGCGTCTCCACATCGCTATGCATATAGCGCACGCGCAGACCTGCTTCGTGCATAAATTCGGTGAGATCCTCGGCCATGCGTTTGGTCAGAGTGGTGACCAGCGTCCGGTAGCCTTTTTCCGCTGTCTGGCGGCATTGCTCAATGCAATCTTGCACTTGATCCTCGACCGGACGGATTGATACGGGCGGATCGATCAGGCCCGTGGGGCGGATGACTTGTTCGGCAAAGACGCCGCCGGTTTGCTCCATTTCCCAGCTGCCCGGAGTGGCCGAGACCGCCACGGTTTGAGGGCGCATCGCATCCCATTCGTTAAAGCGTAAGGGGCGGTTGTCGATGCAACTGGGCAAGCGAAAGCCATGCTCTGCCAAAGTGATTTTGCGGCGGTGATCGCCTTTTGACATAGCGCCAATTTGCGGCACGGTCTGGTGGCTTTCATCGACAAATAGCAGCGCATTTTCAGGCAAATATTCAAACAAGGTCGGCGGCGGCTCGCCCGGCAATCGGCCAGTGAGAAAGCGCGAGTAATTCTCAATCCCTGCGCATGAACCCGTTGCCGCAATCATCTCCAGATCAAAATGCGTGCGCTGCTCCAGCCGCTGATGCTCCAGCAATTTGCCTTCCGCCTCCAGCTCTTTCAGCCGTTCAGCCAGCTCAAATTTAATCGCCTCTGCCGCCTGCTTCATCGTTGGGCCGGGGGTGACATAGTGGCTGTTGGCGTAGACACGCACGACCTCAAGGCTAGCACCCGTTTTGCCGGTCAGCGGATCGAATTCGGCAATCTCTTCAATGTCATCGCCGAAAAAGCTGATGCGCCATGCCATGTCTTCATAATGGCTGGGGAAGATCTCCAGATTGTCGCCGCGCACACGAAAGCACCCGCGCGCAAAGGCTGTATCATTGCGCTTATATTGCAGCGCGACGAGCTTGCGGATGAGCTCGCGCTGATCGACCACGGCGTCCTTCTTAATGTCGAAGATCATCGCAGAATATGTCTCAACCGAGCCAATACCATACAGGCACGACACAGACGCAACGATGATCACATCATCGCGCTCCAAAAGCGAGCGCGTGGCCGAATGACGCATCCGGTCAATCGCCTCGTTCACGCTGGACTCTTTCTCGATGTAAGTATCAGAGCGCGGCACGTAGGCTTCGGGTTGGTAATAGTCGTAATAGGATACGAAATATTCCACCGCATTGTTCGGGAAGAAGCTCTTAAACTCGCCGTATAATTGCGCAGCCAAGATCTTGTTCGGCGCGAGGATCAGGGCAGGGCGCTGCAACTCCTCAATCATCTTGGCCATGGTGAAGGTCTTGCCGGAGCCCGTGACCCCAAGCAGCGTCTGCGTCTGTTCGTCTGCATGGGCGCCCGCCACTAGCTCAGCGATAGCGCGCGGTTGATCGCCTGCGGGCGAATATTCCGACACCAGCTCAAACTTCTTGCCCGGCATGCTCTTTTCCGGACGCGCAGGCTTATGGGGCACGAAATCTTCGCCGGTCTCCGGCTCTTCAAGCCCGCGTCTGATTACCAATTCTGACATGCCGTCTGATATGGGCGAGCCGCGATGCGTTGTGAAGGGGCACTTGTGAAGAGGCGACATTATGACCGCCCAGACTTGCCCATAGAAGCGCGCGCAGTTACCCCGTTCAAACACAATTGAGGGATAATGATATGAAACGCATGGTAGTTTTGGCGAGCGTTTGCGCTCTGGTCGCAGCTTGTTCAGGCGATAGCACAGCGGATGCTGACGGCGATGGCGAAGTGTCCGCTGAAGAAATGAAAGCCGAGGTTGCTCAGGCGGATATTAAGCCGCAGGCCGGCGAATATAGCGCCTCATCTGAGCTCGTCAGCATTGAGATCCCTGGTGCCCCTGAGGGCATGGCGGAGATGATGAAGGGGGCCATGAAAAGCCAGGACAACAAATTCTGCATCACCCAAGAAGACGCTGACAAAGGCTTTGAAAAAATGGCGCTGGAAAGCCAGCAAGGCAATTGCACAGTCGACAGCTTTGACGTTGATGGCGGCGATATTGACGCCAAAATGACCTGCTCAGCCGATGGCACGAACAAAATGAACATCACTTTGGATGGCTCGGGCACATCCACCACGATGGATATGCAGATCACCATGGAAGGCAAATTGCCGCAAATCGGTGATGCCAAAATGGTCATGCGCACCACGCAAAAACGCATTGGCGATTGCCCCGCATAAACAGGGCGCAATTAAGGGTTAGCGCGCGCCAGCCATCACTTCATTGATCATTCACGCCTTTGCGTGGATAATGGCATGATGGCTGGCCGCATTACCCCTCCCAATTTACCGACCGCTGAAGAAGCGCGCGAAGAGATCACCCGCCGCGTTGCCTTGGCATCAGA
>CALFEA010000029.1 GCA_937950385.1 uncultured Altererythrobacter sp.
AAACCGCAAACTGCGCAATGCGTAAGGGCCATAGACCCCCACCGCGACCATGGCGAGCCACACCACCAGAGCGGACCCGCTCAATGCCAAGCCTCTTTCATCAAACGGTCCAGCATCTATGCCGATCTGATTGGCGCGCAATTGCCAAGCCAACTCTCCGGCCAAAACCAGCAGTGCATAGTCAAGCAATGCGAGCAGAAGCACGGCATGCGGGATATAATGTTTAAACAATCGGATCATTGGTTCTGTGCTTTGTCAGCTCTCGTGATTTACGAGACTGCTCTAAAGCGCAGAGGTGAAATGTCGGTAAACTTTACAGTGGATTTTAGAGAGCTGAATTGAAAGGGTTTTTAGTCCTAACACCGCCTTAAACCACTCTTTCGGTCAAACTTTGGGGACCTGTTTAGCGCTCACGCTCTTCTAATGTTCTAAAATCAAACGGAGTTACACCGCGAATGATTCGATCAATATGTAAGGGCGCGCCGCGCGGTGGGAGCGACCGCTGGCGACATCCTGCGCGGTGACAACGCGCACAGCCAAGACCGATGGGTTGCGCGGCATCAGCTTCCAAATTCACGTCTCTTGCTCCGGCTAAATCCGCAGCAAGCCGCGCCTCAAGGCCAAGCACCAAGACAAAACTCGCTTCGCCTACACCGCCTGTTCCGTCGACTGTTTGCGCAAAAGTCAGCCAATGATCAGGACCAGCATCCGCTCCCTCAACTTTAATCGCCTGTGCGCACAGTTCGCCGCTCCGATCGAATGCCTCATGAACAATCCAGAGCGGGCAGCTGGCATCACTTTCGAGCAGCGTTGCACCTGAGGCCCCAGAGAACCGTTTGGAGAATTGTCCCGCGCGATCAACTCTTCCCATAAAGAACGGCAATCCGCGCTGCCCCACACGTTGTAATGTCGTAAGCCGGTGCGCGACCTGCTCGAAGCTCGCACTGAAGCGTCGTTGTAGGATACGAACGTTATAACTGGTTTGCTCGCAAGCACGCAGGAAGCGCCCATATGGCATTATCAACGCAGCTGCGAAGTAAGCAATAAGGTGGCGCTCAAACAACTGTTTTGCACCACGATCAGTAAGCTGTGACCCTGCTACCAAGGCGTCAATCTGTTCGCGTTGCTCCAGCTGTGCGATTTGTAATGCAACTTGAAAATTGCGCGATGTATGGGCGAGCATTTCGGACAATTGTAATTGTCGCGCATGGAGATCAAGCCTGCTCAACGCCTCTGGCATCACTTCCAATGGGAGTATTCGAACTGACAATTGATGCTTTTCACGCAGTCTCTCGGTCAACGCTGAACCGATATCGCCCCGCGAAAGTCGCAATTCATCAGCCAATCCCTCTGCTGCATGATCAAGATCAGCAAAATGATTGCGCCATCGTTCAATCTCTAACCGTGATGCAAGAAGCGGATCTGTAGCACCGCCTGCTTCCATATTGGCATTGTCATAAAGCCGCGCAAAAGCCGCAGCAGCTTGCGGCGCTGACGCGAGAAACTCATTGGCCTCCTCCCGATCAATTCCAAGATCTGAAAAGCGCTCGTCAGAAAGGCGGCGTGCTAGGCCATCAATTCCTCCAATCGCTTCGTCTTCACGCAGCGCTCTAGGATCAAAGTCATACTGTTCTATCACGCGCACCAGAACGCGGGCAGACAATGGGCGCTGATTACGCTCAATTAAGTTGAGATAGCTTGGCGAAATTCCCAAGCTAGCAGCCATAGCCGCTTGGGTTTGGCCTTCCCGTTTGCGAAGGCGGCGCAGGGATGGACCTGCGAGAATTGAGCTATTAGACATCGCACATTCCTGTAAAATTATTTACAACATTACAATCATCATTGCCGTATCTCGCTCATAAAGACAAGAAAGTTTGTAAGTATCTCTGTCAGTCAGGGCCGCTTCCATGCATAAAGACTGCCATACAAACCAACTCAGGGAAACCTCCCCTCCCTTTCAATCGGAGACACTGAACATGACTTATCAAGCCACAATTCAAAACTTTCGTCAGGCTATCGAAGGTCGCGGGGCTGCGTGGAGCGCCATCGACGCCGAAAGCGCTGCTCGCATGCAAATCCAGAACCGCTTCCCCACAGGTCTCGATATTGCCAAGCACACTGCAAAGATCATGCGCGCCGACATGGAGGCATATGATGCTGATCCGGCGAAATACACACAGTCATTGGGTTGCTGGCACGGTTTCATCGCGCAGCAAAAGATGATTTCGATCAAAAAGCACTTTGGCACCACCAAACAGCGCTACCTCTACCTTTCAGGTTGGATGGTTGCGGCTCTGCGTAGCGAGTTTGGCCCACTGCCAGATCAATCCATGCATGAAAAAACATCCGTACCTGCGCTGATCGAAGAGCTTTACACATTCCTCAAGCAAGCAGACAGCCGCGAGCTCGGCGGAATGTTCCGCGAACTCGATGCAGCACGTGAAGCCGGTGATGCAGTTGAAGCCAAACGCCTTGAACACGCTATCGACAATTACGAAACACATGTTGTTCCGATTATCGCCGACATTGATGCAGGCTTCGGTAACGCTGAGGCGACCTACCTATTGGCCAAGAAAATGATCGAAGCAGGTGCTTGTGCCCTTCAGATCGAAAACCAGGTTTCGGATGAAAAACAATGCGGCCACCAAGACGGCAAGGTTACCGTTCCGCACGAAGATTTCGCGCAGAAAATCCGTGCATGTCGTCACGCATTTCTAGAGATGGGCGTTGAAGATGGTATCATTGTTGCGCGTACAGATAGCCTTGGTGCTGGCCTGACCAAGCAAATCGCTTACACCAAAGAAGAAGGCGATCTGGGTGATCAATATAACAGCTACCTTGATTGCGAAGAAGTTGATCCGGCCAATATCCAAAATGGTGACGTGTTCTTGAGCCGCGGCGGCAAGCTGCTACGTCCTAAGCGCCTGCCATCAAACTTGTTCCAATTCCGCGCAGGTACTGGTGAAGACCGCTGTGTTCTTGACGGGATCAGCTCATTGGAAGCTGGCGCAGACTTGCTTTGGATTGAAACGGAAAAGCCGCATGTTGAACAAATCGCTGGCATGGTCGACCGTATCCGCGAAGTCGTACCGAATGCGAAGCTGGTTTATAACAATTCGCCTAGCTTCAACTGGACGCTAAACTTCCGCCAGCAGATCTTCGACACATGGGCAGAAGCCGGCAAAGACGTGTCAGCCTATGACCGCGACCGCTTGATGAGCGTTGACTATGACGCGACTGACCTTGCAATTGAAGCTGATGAAAAGATCCGCACTTTCCAAGTAGATGCTGCGAAACGCGCTGGCATCTTCCACCATCTGATCACTTTGCCGACTTATCACACTGCGGCTTTGTCGACTGATAATCTGGCGCGTGAATATTTCGGCGATCAAGCGATGCTGGGTTACGTCAAAAACGTTCAACGCGAAGAAATTCGTCAAGGTATTGCCTGCGTTAAGCACCAGAATATGGCCGGCAGCGACATTGGCGATGACCATAAGGAATATTTCGCTGGTGAAGCCGCGCTGAAAGCGGGCGGCAAAGACAACACTATGAACCAATTCGCAGCGGCATAACTGCCCTGTTCGCCCCTTAGAAAGGAGCAAGACGATGACAACCGAATCAAAAGAACCTGGCCGCGCTCGTGCCCTGCTTTCAACAGCAGATATGAAGCTCTTGCGCCGCGCACTTGAGAGCCACGCCAAAGCCACCGAAGACCGCGAAGAACTCGCCAAGGTCAACGCGCTGCATCATAGGCTTGGAACCTACACCTAGTTTGCGTTCTCCTGGGGAGGAGAGTTCGGCCGTCGGAAGCTACCCCACAGCTTTCGGCGGCCGTTTTACGTCCCGGAGAATTAGCCGCCAGTTTTGGCAAGCAAATCCAAAGTCGCACTGGCCAATGTTTCTGCGCCGGTCGCGATCACTTTCTCAGCGTCGGGCGCCCAAAATGGTGAGTGCAATGACGGCAATTTCATCTCGCCCTTCTGCGCTGCATCCCATTGGTCCTGCGGAACTCCGCCAACCCAAAAGATAAGCGATTCTACATTCTCACGATCCGCGCGATAGAATTGGCCAAAATCTTCACCGCCCATAACTGGGGGCGTTTCTTTGACCCGGCCCGGAAAGCGCTTTTCAAAGCCAGCTGCGATACGTGCAGTAAGCTCAGGCGTATTAAAGGTCGATGGAGTGTACGGGTCCTGCACTGTAACCGTCGGCAATTTATCCTCAGGCATGCCCGCAGTTATTGCCTCGCCCCTCGCGATACGCGCGATTCCATCAAGCAAGAGTTTACGCGATTCGTCGCTGTAAGAGCGAACTGTCAATTGCAGCTTTGCTTCATCAGAAATGATGTTGTGCTTTGCGCCTGCATGGAAACTTCCGACCGTGATAACCGCTGGATCAAGCGGATTGCTTTCGCGGCTCACTAAGGTTTGAACCCGCATTACAATCGCACTGGCAATAACAATCGGATCTTTCGTGGTGTGCGGATAGGCTCCATGCCCGCCAATGCCCGGTACGTTGATATCGACGCTGTCGACATTGGCGAGTGCATAGCCGCTAGAATAGCCGATAAAGCCCGCCGGCGCTCCAGCAGCATCGTGAAAACCAAGCACATAATCTGGTTTGGGAAAGCGAGTGTACAGCCCGTCTTCAAGCATTGCCAATGCCCCCTCGCCCAGCTCCTCTGCTGGTTGCAATATCATTACGAGAGTGCCCGACCATTCATCTTTACGCTCGGCCAGCAGTTGGGCCGCGCCAATCCAGCCAGCCATATGGGTGTCATGTCCGCAGGCGTGCATTACACCGGTTTCAACGCCAGATGCAGGTGTCGCAATCCGCTTCGAGGCGTAGGGCAAACCCGTCTGCTCAACCACAGGAAGTCCATCCATGTCAGCGCGAAGCATAACGGTTGGGCCTTCCCCGTTTTTCATCACTGCGACAACGCCAGTTTTGCCGACCTTTTCTGTCACATCGAAGCCTAGAACGCGCATGCGTTTTGCCAATTTCGCCGCTGTTTCAAACTCTTCGAAACTTAACTCAGGATTGGCGTGTAGGTCTTTGTAGAGTTCCATCAAGCCTGGCATGTCTTCTGCCAGATCATCACGAAGATCATCGGCACTCGCCGGAACAGCGCTAACTATCAAGGCAGCTGTTGTTGCCATCACTAGGCTTCTAAAAGTCTTCATAAATCCCTCCCAAAATTCTAAATCGCTACATCCCGTACCACAGCACCAAAAGGATCGAGAGCGTCGTCACCATCAACACAACCAACGGCAAGCCGGTCCGGATGTAATCTTTAAACTCATAATTGCCCTCTGCCATGATCAGCATATTTGTCTGATAGGCAATCGGGGTCGCGTAACACAGGTTGCAGCCGAACAGCACAGCAAGGATCAACGGTTCCGCCGGCAGGCCAAGTTGGTTGGCAATATTGAATGCGATCGGTGTACCCACGGTCGCAGCGGTCGCATTGGAGGCAAAGTTTGTAAGCAATGTCACGAAGAGCATGATTGCAGCAAGCACGAGTGCGGGCGGCAACCCGCCCAGAGCGAGCGACATAACTTCGCCCAGCCACGCCGCAGCGCCGCTTTCCAAAACGATCCGGCCAATTGCGATGCTGGCAGCAACCAAGACAATTACCTTGGCGGATAGCGCGCGGCCAACACGGTCAAATTTCACACAGCCGGTTACGAACATCAAAATCGCGCCCGCCAATGCAGAAATTGCGATCGGCATTTTGAGCAAGTAAAACCCTTCGCTGCCGATAAATGGGATGCCGACAGACGCCGTTGCCACCGCGCCGAACATGATCACAGCGGCCAAAACGGCTTTTGAACGTCGCGGCAATTCAAGCGCGCCTTCCAGCATCAACAGGCTATCCGCACGTGCAAAGTCCTGCAAATCCTGCTGGAGCCCCATGACCAGGAGAACATCACCTTCTGCGATGCGCATGTCGCCGCCATCGGAATATTGCTCTTTTTCGCCGAGGACGCGGTTCGGGCGATGAATTCCCAGAACGCCCACACCATAAAGGTCCGCGATACCAGAACTTGGCAAAGTTCTCGTCAGCAACCGCGAATCGCCAGTAACCGTCATTTCTACAACGGTAATATCCTGGCGAGTGGACGAGCTTTCACGGCGAATTTTGTCGAGCACCCAGCTGGGTGCAAGGCCGCCTTGCAAAATACGTGTGGCTTCTTCCAACGCCTCATGTGTTCCGGACATATGCAGGCGCTGCTGTGGCTCAATCGGCCCAGCCAATTTATCGTGAAACGTGATGCCTTTGGGCAATTTTGGGAGGATATCTGAGAGTTCCTGACCGATCAGTGCACTGTCACCGCCAATCCTTAGCCGGGTATGAAAAAGCCGCACATCCGCGTCAGCCTCGGTACTGTTGTCGCCAAGCAGGCGCGGCATCACCAACCAAAGATAAGGCAGCGCAACAACAGCGGCGATCAAAACAATGGGAGTATAATGGAACAC
>CALFEA010000030.1 GCA_937950385.1 uncultured Altererythrobacter sp.
CTCCAAGCTGGATCGAGCCCCAAACGGTGACATTCGATTGCAATTTCAGCTTTTGACATGTGTTGCAATGGCGCATGGATGGTGAATGGCGATCCGCTCACCCCGGCTTTCGTGCCGAGGCGCGCCGTCTCAGCAAAATGTTCAATGAATTCCGGGCGACAATCAGGATAGCCTGAGTAATCAAGCGCATTAACCCCGATGAAAATGTCTTGAGCATCTGATGCCTCTGCACAAGCAACAGTCAGTGATAGAAAAAGCAAATTGCGTGCGGGGACATAAGTGATCGGAATATCTTCACCGACACCTGACTTGGGCACTGCAATATCAGCTGTCAGTGCGGAGCCGCCAAATTGCCGCAGATCCATGTCGATACTAACATGACGCCTCGCTCCGATTTGCTCCGCAATGAAAGTCGCAGCTTCCAATTCACGCACATGTCGCTGACCGTAATTCACTGTCAGCGCAACGATATCAAAGCCCTGTTCTTTAGCAAGTGCAGCGCTTACCATGGAATCGAGCCCACCTGATAGCAGCACGATCGCAGCGGGCAGATCTGATGATGATGTGTTATCCATGATGGAACGATTGGCACACTTTGCCGCCGCTACGCAATCATTGGTAAGCTTTAACTGCAGCTTCCTGTACGGCGCGCCTCAGCTTTCAATTGAAACGGGCTGCCCGCCGCAATCCCCTGGCTTTCAATCTGCACAAGCGACGAAGTCTCACGCCGGATGCTTGTGCGCCCATATCCATTGCCCCGGCACGTATATTGCACGGTAACCGCTTGCGCACCATCCTCGACCACAAATCGACTGCAATTGCTCGCATTGTGCCGCAATTGGATCAATTCCTGACCGCTGCGTACGCAAATCTTGCGCTCCGATCCGCCACGAATGCGCACAGTCCATTCGCCCTTGGTCAGATTATTCAGCATTGCAAGACTGCCAGCTTGCGCAGCAATAGGCGCGGCGAAAAAGATGCCAAAGCAAAGGGGCGCGATTAACGCACTGCCTATACAAATGCTGATTCGTTTATGTGGCATCCATTCCATTCCGATACAGTACTCCATCAGACCCGCAAACAATGGCATTTCTGCGGTAAACCGTTCCTGAACAGCGATAAATCGCTATATTGATAGTAAAAACTCGCGGGAGCAAAAGGCGCAGTCGACCACAATCGCGCCCTTTTCGTTCCGCATTGCATCTTGCTCATTAGCGGGAAAGCGGCTGACCAATGTCTCATAATGCTCCGAGGTACAGCGGCATCCCTTTGACAAACGTGCCCCTGGTTGGATGCGCACCTCTTTTTCTTCATGGAACAAACGCCACACCAAAGCCTCCATTGAGAGGCTAGGATCGACCAGCTCCTCATGGCCCATCGTCCCTGCAATAACCGCGACATGCTCCCAATCTTGATGATCGAGCCGCACATGCAATCGTTCGCGCCCCTCTTCCCCATCGGCAAGGTGCTGAACCAAAAAGCCCGCCGCGACGCAGCCCTGATCGCTTGATTGAATAGCGACGCTGACTTGCGTTGGGATTTGCTCAGATTGCACAAAATAGGCTTCGCACGCTTTCGCCAAGGTTTCTCCCTCGAGCGGGACGATCCCCTGATAACGTTGACCTTTGTCGGTCTCAAAAGTGATCGCCAAATAGCCTTTGCCAAACAGGGCAGACAATGACGGATTAACCCCCAAGTCACTAAGCGCGCTTGCGTCAAAATCGGCATAGCCACGCATTTGTCCATCACGGTAATCGCACACGAGCAATCGCACCGGCCCGCCCTTTGTCTGGGCTTGCATGGTCATTTGTGCACCTTCACCTTTGAGCAATCCGCCCATCAGCGCGCCTATGACCAAGGCTTCCGCCAATAGATGCTTGATCGGCGCTGGATAATTATGCGCAGACAATACCGCATCACACAAACCATCCAGCCGCACCACGCGCCCGCGAGCATTGCGCGCTGGCAAAGTAAAGCCAAGCAATTGATCTGTGAAAATTTCCGGTTCTGTAGCCATAGGGCGCTATATGGGGGCGATTTTATAAAGGATAAGGGGCTGCGTTAAAGTGGCCGCACCTTTGACCCATTTAGCCCAGCAGTCCCATGCTCCATAACAATACTGATTTTTGCGCATGAATGCGGTTCTCTGCCTCGTCAAACACAACAGATTGCGCGCTCTCGAAGACATCTTCACTCACTTCGTCCCCGACATGGGCGGGCAGGCAATGCAGAAAGATTGCATCGTCTTTCGCCACGCTCATCAGACCCGCATTAACTTGGTAAGACATCATCGCAGCGCGCTTTTCCGCTGCATCGTCCTGGCCCATCGAAATCCAAGTGTCAGTCACCAGCACATCTGCGCCAAGAGCGGCGGCTTTTGCATCCTGCGTAAGTGTCACCTTGGTGCCCCCAGCCCGCGCCATCTCGGCGAATTCGGGCTCAGGTTCATAGCCTTTTGGCGTCGCCACACGGACGTTGAACTTGAACAATCCTGCGGCCTCTAGAATAGAGTGCAGCACATTATTGCCATCGCCAAACCAGGCGACTTCAAGGCCGGGAAGCGGTTTTTTGTGCTCAATCATGGTGAGCAAATCAGCAACAATCTGGCATGGGTGCGACCGGTCGGTGAGCCCATTAATCACCGGCACATGCGCATAT
>CALFEA010000031.1 GCA_937950385.1 uncultured Altererythrobacter sp.
CGCAATCTGTCAAGCGTTGAGCGAGATCACCAAGCCTTCTTGGACCCAGCGGCCCAATATGCCGCCTGCTCGCATGGCTGCGTCTTGGGCTTGCTCAGGCGCGGCTGCATCCCCTGCGAGCATCATGCATATCTCGCCGTAGCTTTGCCCGGCGCGCACAGCATTCAGCACAGTAATTTCTTCTGGCGATACCATTTGAAAGGTCGGACGCTCATCCTCACGCCAAACCAAAACGCCCTTTTTGTCTGCAGGCGGCTCTTTTGCTAAACGCGGCCGCATAGCTTTGTCTTGGTCCAGTGATTTCCACATTGCGTTAAGGTCATAATCCACCAAGCCGCCCGCCAAATCGGGCACCAATTCAATGGTCAGCCTGAGCCATTGCGCCTCATCAAACTCGCTGGTTACCAGGCCGAACTGATCCAGAGTAATTGGCGCGCTATCAGCGGCAGAAAATGCCGCCAGCATGGTCCATTCCAGCCATGCGAGCTCTGCCACTTCAGGGGAATCGGTGAAAAACGCAGCACAGGTTTCAGCAAATCCTGCGCCCGCATCATCAATCGTCCAACTGGCACAAGGCTGCGCGATTATGTGATTGATGGCGGCTTGTTTGAACGGGCCTTCGCCTGCCCATTCTTCTGTCTTGATGAAAGTCGCGCGCAAAGCCTCAACCAGTGCATTGCGGTAATTGCCGCGGTAAACATTGAGGCCTGCAGCATGCCTATTGCCCCAACCTTTCGGCATAGCGGCGCCTTCATCCAGCACATTGTCCATGAAGCTCTTTTGCATATCAGCCAAAGACATCATGCTGGCTCCAGCACACCGGCGGCAATATCACGCGCGCGGTCCAGCTCGTTGAGCAATTCCGGCAGAGGCGGAATATTGCCATCGCGTTCAATCATTGTGGCCACCGGCACGCCGGCTGCCGCGAGCATTGCGCATGCCTTGGCATAGAGCGCCCAAACCTCATCAGACACATCATGATCATGCGTATCGATAATGATGTCATCGGCGGTTTCACCCAGCGTGTGGCCTGCCAAGTGAATTTGCCGCACCCGGTCGAGCGGCAGCCCGTTCAAATAGTCCGCTGCACTAAAGCCGTGATTGCGCGCGCTGACGAAGATATTGTTCACATCTAGCAGCAGATAACAGCCTGTGCGGCGCGTCATTTCTGACAAAAATGCCCATTCGCTCAGCTCATCCTGCGGGAAAGTGAGATAGCTGGATGGATTTTCAAACAGCATCGGACGGCCCAAAGCATCCTGAGCCCGGTCAATATTGGCGCAAACCACATCCAGCGCCTCGCCCGTTAACGGCATTGGCAGCAAATCATGGCTGTTATGGGCCGATGTGCGCGTCCAGCACAAATGATCCGACACCCACAAGGGATTTACGCGCCGCTCCAGCTGTTTCAGCTTTTTTAGATAATCACCGTCCAAACCGCCTGCCGATCCAATCGACATAGAGACGCCGTGGATGATGACCTCATGCTTTTCGCGCACTTCTTCCAAAACGCGCAGCATCCGCCCGCCTTCGACCATATAGTTTTCAGAGATAACCTCGACGAAATCAACCGGTATATTGCCGCTTAGAAAGTCATCGAAATGCGTGCGCCTCAGGCCAAGGCCAAATCCGGCAAAAGGTTTGATGCGGCGTGTCATATAGATATGTCCTAGCAGGTTTCGCGCGCGGGTTTCATTTATAGATGCGCTGTCCCTATGGGTTTCGCAAATCACCGCCAAAGCGTTACATCACAAAAAAATGCATAAAAAAAACGAGCGCTGTAACCGTATCAGGAAATGGGACGAATGACATAACAGCTGCGGCACACTGCCACAGCGACCTGAACCAAAATACGAATACCAACCCCTAATTCCTAACCCTAATTCCAAAACGGAGAGAACCCCATGAACAAAACATCATTCGCTCAAATCGCTGGCCTTGCAATGACAGCCGGCATCGCTGCTGGTCTTGCAGCCACACCGGTTGCTGCACAAAGCGGCGCAAAAGAAAAATGCTACGGTGTTGCCAAAGCTGGTAAGAATGATTGCGCCGCTGGACCGGGCACAAGCTGTCAGGGTACATCGACCCGCGATTATCAAGGCAATGCATGGACTTATGTCAAAAAAGGCAGCTGCGTCTCGATCAAAACTCCAAAGGGCGCTGGCTCTTTGAAGCCTGTAAAACGCTAAGTTAGCAGCCAACCGAAGTAGGTGATTTATGAGCAGCGTAATTTCTTTATATGACCGCATAATTGGCCTTTTGTCAGGCCGGTTTTTTGAAGGACTTGCGCTGCTCGCCACCCGCATCGCATTGGCCGGTATCTTCTGGCGATCTTACAAACAAAAGATCGTCGAAGGCAGCTGGTTCGATATCGATCCCTTCACCTACGAATTGTTCGAGAACGAATTTTCGGGCCTTCCCCTAGCCTCCTCCATCGCAGTTCCGATCACGACCTATGCAGAATTCATCCTGCCAATCCTTGTATTTCTGGGAATAGGCACGCGGTTTGGCGCATTGGGCTTGTTGATCATGACGATGGTCATTCAATTGTTCGTCTTCCCAACGTCTGCGCATTTCTTTGGCTGGGCGATTACAACCGGCGCCTTGGCCTTGATCCTAATTGGACGCGGCGGTGGGATCTTCTCTATCGACCAATTCGCCAATCTGGCGCGCGCGAAGTAAGCTGCCAAAAGGGAGGGCGAAACAATGATTGCAGATGAAGCCACTCTTGCCCGCCTGATGGTGGCATCACAAAAGGGCGATAAAACCGCCTATAATGTGTTGCTGGCAGAAGCGGGCCTTTGGCTGGAGCGGTATTTCCGCCGGCGCGTTCCCCCGCATCAATTGGACGATTTGGTGCAAGACGTATTGCTGGCGATCCACAATAAACGCTCTAGCTATGATGCAGCCCGCCCGTTTCTGCCATGGCTATCGGCTATTGCGCGCTATCGCTGGGTCGACCACTTGCGCAAAGTTTACAAGCATGAGGCAGACCTCCTCGAAGATGGCGATGCCTCTGTCGATAGTGACGAGGATGTTGTCGAGGCCCGCGTCAGTCTGGAACGCTTGTTTGTAAACCTGCCGGAAAGCCAAGCCGAAGTTATCGAGCTGGTAAAAATCGAGGGTCATTCGATCCGCGAAGCCGCTCAAAAAACGGGCCAAAGCGAAAGCTTGGTCAAAGTGAATATTCATCGCGGATTGAAAAAACTCTCCGCGATTATTGAGAAAGCCGAATGACAATGAATACGCCCTCAACCCGAGAGAACCTAATCGCCAGCCTAACCGAAGGCTTGGAGCCGGTTCGTCAATTCAAGACCCGCGACGGCGCCCTTTGGGTAGCAGCCGCGGTGGCCGCATCAGGCCTTGGCGTCTTCCTCATCCACGGCTTTTGGCAAGGCATGTTTGAAGGCGAGGCAGCCCCGTTTTTCTGGGTGACCAATGGTTTGCTACTGCTGCTGGGCCTCGCAGCAGCAAGCGCCGTTATCGCGATGGCCAGCCCCAATGTTGGCAATCGCCATGATGCCCCGCGCTGGGCTGCGGCGATGGTTGGCGTCTTGCCATTGGCGGCGCTGATCTCTGCATTTTCCGGCGGTGATGTCAGTCACAGTACAGAACACGTCTTGGGCTTGCATTGCGTGAAATCATCGCTGATCGCGGCCACGCTAACCGGCGGCGCATTGATCCTTTGGCTGCGGCGC
Source organism: uncultured Altererythrobacter sp. (assembly GCA_937950385.1). Taxonomy (GTDB): domain Bacteria; phylum Pseudomonadota; class Alphaproteobacteria; order Sphingomonadales; family Sphingomonadaceae; genus Erythrobacter. Next base: position 3,699 of record CALFEA010000031.1, read on the forward strand.
GGCGCGCCTGTTTCTCTCAACTTGGCTGGCTGGTTTACTGGCCTTGCTGCGGGCGGCCTTGGCACAGCGGTGTTCGGCCTATCTTGCCCACTCGATACAGTGATGCATTTGGGCGTCTCGCATATTTTGCCTGTCGCCATTTCGGCCGTAATTGGCCGCGCAATCGTACCTGCGTTGGTGCGCTGGTAAGCGGCGCGATTAAGGGGCGAGAGCGCTTTGCCCTAGCCCTTATTCGTCGCCATAAATTGCCACTGACTTAGGCTGGGCGCTGCTCGCCATGCCGCGGTACATTCCCGGCGTGTCGAAAGCATATCCGATCTGGCCCCATGGCGTGAGATAGATGATACCGCCCGAACCGCCCAAAGCGCCCATTTCGGCAATAACGGCATCGGCGGTTTTCTGAACGGTCTCAGCGCTTGGCGGGCTTTCGCTCACCTCGGCAGCGATCCGTACCCTTGTGCAAAATTCCTGAGCCACGCCGACACGAATGAAATATTCACCAGCACCCGTGGCAGAGATACCGCAGCTGCGATTGTCAGCGTAAGTGCCTGCGCCAATGATGGGACTGTCGCCTATGCGGCCCCAGCGCTTGCCGGTCATACCGCCCGTTGAAGTGCCAGCGGCAATATTCCCGCTTTCATCCAAGGCAGCTGCGCCAACTGTGCCAAAGCGCCAATCGCGGCCCAAAGCGTCTTGGCCCATTGCTTTAGCAGAGCCCTTCGCAGCCGCATTCATCCGCAGTTTAAACGCCTCAAGCGCTTTGACACGGTGCGGCGTTGCAAAATAATCCTGCTCAACCTGCTCCAAGCCTTGTTCCTGAGAAAACGCATCAGCGCCTGCCCCCGACAATAGAACGTGGCGGCTTTTGTCCATCACTGCGCGGGCAAGCAAAATCGGGTTCTTGGTGGCGCTGACCCCGGCGGCGGACCCAGCATTGCGAGTGGCGCCTTCCATAATCGAGGAATCAAGCGAGAAGGTTTCCTCCCATGTCAGCACAGCGCCCTTGCCTGCGTTGAAATTGGGGTCATCTTCCAGCACCATAATGGCCGCGATTACCGCATCTGCCGCATCCCCGCCTTCCGCCAAAATTGCCTCGCCTGCATCCAGCGCCTGCGTCAATTTTGCGCGGATCTCAGCATCTTTTTCAGCGGTGATTTTATCGCGTGAGATTGTGCCAGCACCCCCATGGATAACGAGCGACCAATTCGCCTCTTTCTCGCCGTTCGGTGCGGAATGATCTTCAGCCACCGCGGCAACGGGCAAGATTGCACTGGCCCCCAGCAACATAATCCCCTTTGTCAAAGCGCGCATGATCGCATCCCCTTTTTAAAACTCGAGCTGCTAATCATCCTCGCAATTGCAGCTTTTATGGCCTAAATGTCAGCCAGATCGCGGCTTATCGCAAGCGAAAACGGTTTTGGATGATTGCAGATGACGACTAACGGCCCCTCACTTCGCCCTTGGCGCGATATTGAACGGCGCAAGAGCCGCCAGATAATGGTGGGCGGCACGGCGGTGGGCGGCGATGCCCCCATCACTGTGCAAACCATGACCAACACGCCGACAGAAGATGCGGTTGCAACGCTCGATCAAATCCGCCGGTGCGAGGATGCAGGCGCGGATATTATCCGGGTGTCCTGCCCCACTGAGGAAAGCACAGCCAGCTTCAAAAAAATCGCCAAGGCCGCCGCTGTGCCTTTGGTCGCAGACATCCACTTTCACTATAAACGCGCGCTTGAGGCCGCCGATGCAGGCGCAGCCTGTCTGCGGATCAACCCCGGCAATATCGGATCAAGCGCGCGCGTTGCCGAAGTCGTGCGCGCCGCAAAAGCCAATGGCTGCGCAATCCGTATTGGCGTGAATGCGGGCAGCTTGGAAAAAGACTTGCTGGAAAAATATGGCGAGCCTTGCCCAGAGGCGCTGATTGAAAGCGCGCTCGATCATATCAAATTGCTGCAAGATCACGATTTTCACGAATATAAGGTCGCGGTTAAAGCCTCCGACGTATTCTTGGCAGTTGCCGCCTATCACGGGCTGGCCGAAACAGTGGATTGCCCGCTGCATTTGGGCATCACAGAGGCCGGCGGATTGATTGGCGGAACGGTCAAATCTTCGATCGGTATGGGGTCACTATTGTGGGCAGGCATTGGCGATACGATCCGCGTGTCTTTGTCGGCAGAACCCGAAGAAGAAGTGCGCGTGGGCTTTGAAATGCTCAAAGCCCTCGGCCTGCGCACACGCGGCGTTCGCGTGGTATCCTGCCCCAGCTGCTCTCGCCAAGGCTTCGATGTGATCCGCACGGTTGAGGCATTGGAAGACCGTTTGCAGCATATCAAAACGCCGCTGTCATTGTCTGTGCTGGGCTGCGTTGTGAACGGCCCGGGCGAAGCGCGCGAGACCGATATTGGCCTGACCGGCGGCGGCAAGGGTAAGCATATGGTCTACCTCTCCGGCGTCACCGATCACCATATCGAAAGCAATGACATGCTCGATCATATCGTTGGGCTGGTTGAAGAAAAAGCCGCCGCGATTGAAGCGGGAGAAGCGACCGCGTTTGATCCCCATGCCGCAAAAGAGCCTGCTGAGTGAGCATGCTAG
>CALFEA010000032.1 GCA_937950385.1 uncultured Altererythrobacter sp.
CCCGATATGCTGGATGATGCAGTGGCGGGCAAGCGCTCGACCGATACAGATATGCCAGCGATTGCGAAATTTGGCGCTTTGCCGCGCCGCAAGAAAGTCTCGCCATCGGCATTCCTCACGATTGCAGAGGGCTGCGATAAATTCTGCACCTATTGCGTTGTGCCCTATACGCGCGGCGCGGAAATCTCGCGCCCGTTCAGCGATTTGGTCGCTGAGGCGCAGATTTTGGTCGAGGCGGGCGCGCGCGAAATTACCTTGCTTGGGCAGAATGTTTCGGCTTGGTCGGGTGAGGACGATAAAGGCAATGTGATCGGGCTCGCGGGCCTGATCCGTACTTTGGCCAAGGTCGATGGCTTGGCGCGCTTGCGCTACACCACTTCGCATCCCGCCGACATGGACGATGCTCTGATTGCGGCTCATGGCGAAGTCGACAAACTCATGCCCTATCTCCACTTGCCCGTGCAGGCTGGCAGCGACCGCGTGCTGAAAGCCATGAACCGCAGTCACACTGCGGATAGCTATTTGCGGCTGCTCGAACGTTTCCGCGCCGCGCGCCCCGATCTGGCACTGTCGGGCGATTTTATCGTTGGCTTCCCCGGCGAGACAGATGCCGAGTTTGAAGAGACTTTGGCGATTGTTGACGAAGTGCGTTACGCGCAGGCCTATAGCTTCAAATATTCCCCGCGCCCCGGAACGCCCGCCGCGACAATGGACGGACAAGTCCCCGTCGAAGTGATGGATGAAAGGCTCGCGCGCCTACAATCCGCGCTTTCCCGCGATCAGCTTGCGTTTAATCAAGCGAGTGCTGGCAAAACCTGCGACGTGCTGGTCGAGCGCAAAGGCAAGCTGGAGGGGCAATGGCTCGGCAAATCGCCATGGCTGCAATCGGTGTGGTTTGAGGCGGATGCAAAAATCGGCGACATGCTAAGCGTTGATATTATTGAGGGCCGGCCCAGTTCGCTGATGGGCTCCTTGCAAGGATAGCTGTCTGAGGCGTAAGCTAGCGACTCAACCAATCAACGACGATAGCAAAAGGCAGCACACAGTATTTATGGCGAAAAAAGCCGCTCCGAAACCCGAAAAAGATGCCATCGCACCGGTGGGCTTTCTACAAAAATCTGCGATCCAGCGGACCAATAGCGAAATGCATTTTGAGGACACGGCATTGCTCGTGCCTTTATTCGGTCAGTTTGACGCCAATCTTGTGCAGGTTGAAAACCGCCTCAGCGTCACGATCCATGCGCGCGGCGATAAGGTTATGATTGAGGGGCCAAGCGATAGTGTAGAGCGCACCCGTGAAGTGCTTCAAACCATGTATGACCGTCTGGCCAAGGGGCAAGAATTGGGCAGCGGCGCGATTGAATCGATCATCGCAATGTCCAATGAGCCAACGCTTGAAGGTATAGTCTCCGGCGATAAGGCAAAGGGCGGGGACGGTGCGCCGGTTATGATCCGCACGCGCCGCAAAACCATTGTGCCGCGTTCGCCGGGGCAAATCCCTTACATGCAGCAATTGGCGCGTGATGATTTGATCTTCGCATTGGGTCCGGCGGGTACGGGCAAGACCTATCTGGCAGTGGCGCAGGCCGTCAGCCAGCTGATAACCGGTAGTGTTCAGCGTCTGATCCTTTCGCGTCCAGCGGTGGAGGCGGGCGAGCGGCTCGGCTTTCTGCCCGGTGATATGAAGGAAAAGGTCGATCCCTATCTGCGCCCGATTTACGATGCGCTGTATGATTGCATGCCGCCCGAACAAGTTGAGCGCCGGATCGCCAGCGGCGAGATTGAAATCGCCCCGATTGCCTTTATGCGCGGGCGAACACTCGCTGATGCTTTTGTGATTTTGGATGAGGCGCAAAACACGACCCGCGAGCAGATGAAAATGTTCCTCACCCGCTTTGGTCAGAACAGCCGCATGGTTGTATGCGGTGATCCGCGCCAGGTCGATATTCCTGGCGGTGACCGTATGTCTGGCCTTGCCGATGCGGTGGACCGGCTCGAAGGCTTAGAGGGGATTGCGACCTCGCGCTTCACCGCGGCGGATATTGTGCGCCACCCAATCGTTGGGCGCATTGTTGAGGCGTATGAGGGTAAAGATTCGTGAGTCCTGTCCAACCGGTTATTCACGAACTTGCCTCGCTTCCATTTGAAACTTTAAGTGATGACCTGCCGCAGCCAATGATTGATCGCTGCGTTGCATTATTGGATTTGGTTTCAAGCGAAATAAGCATTGGCGATGCGCGCACTTTGCTGGCGCTCTTGCCTGAAACGGATGATGATCTGTTCGGCGTCAATTGGACTGTGCTGCATGCAATTGAGGCATGCAAAACATGGCCGGATTGGGACGCATTGGATGCGAAAAACGGATTTTGGAGCGACTTGCTGAGGCAGCGTTGTATCCGCGCTGGAATGAATTCGGCACATTCTGCATGATTCTCGATGTCGATAGTGATGACTGGCCAATGGGTGAATGGGAAGCTCTCGCCAATCGCGCTGCTGAGGGTGCGGCAAAGGTCGCTCCAGAGCTTTCCAATCCGCGTCTTCAAACCAGCATTCTGTTCACTTCCGATAGCGAAGTGCATGCGCTGAACAAACAATGGCGCGGGCGCGATAAGCCCACCAATGTTTTGAGCTTTCCCATGCTGACCCGTCATGAATTGCTAGCCCTCGAAACAGATGGCCCGCCCGAAATGTTGGGCGATCTTGCGTTGGCTTTCGAGACCTGCGCGCGCGAAGCGGCGGAGAAAAACATTAGCGTTGCCGATCACACCGCCCATCTCATTATCCACGGATTGCTCCATCTGGTCGGCTATGATCACGAAACCAGCGATGCAGATGCAGAGAAGATGGAAGATTTAGAGGTGCAAATACTTGCAAAAATGGGCATCGCAGACCCATATATTGATGCATCCGCGTAAATAGGAGCGTACACTAAGGGCATGCCCGATAATTCACCTTCAAAAGCCTCCGCTCCCAAACCGGAGCCTGACAGTAGCAGTGGGTTTTTCGCTGCTATTCGCAAATTCCTGCGCCTAGATGATGGTGACCGCTCGCTGCGTGAACAGTTAGAAGACGCGATTGACGAGCATGAAGATGTCGCCGAGGGCGAACCTCAACTTGAGGACAATGATGGCGATCTATCGACGGTAGAGCGCCAAATGCTGCGCAATCTGCTGCATTTTAGCGAGCATGACGCAGATGATGTCGCCGTGCCGCGAAGCGAAATTGTCGCTATGCCGGTCAGCGCGACTTGGGAAGAATTGGTCGCCGCTTTTAGCGAACATGGCCATTCACGCCTGCCGGTCTACCGCGAGACTTTGGATGAAGTGATCGGGATGATCCACATTAAGGACGTTTTCCCATTTCTCGCCAATGGCGGGGAGCCGCCGCGTGATTGGACTACGTTGATGCGCCAGCCGCTCTATGTGCCGCAAGTGCGCGGCGCGCTCGATGTGCTGGCCGATATGCGCACGCGCCGGATGCATCTGGCGATTGTGCTGGATGAATTTTCCGGCACAGATGGCATCATCACGATTGAAGATTTGGTCGAGGAAATCGTCGGCGAGATCGAGGATGAGCATGATGAAACGCCTGAGGCGCTGATCGTGCCAATTGGTGATGGGATGTGGGATTGCCACGCCCGCGCAGAGCTCGATGACGTTGCCAAGCTGGTTGATCCGCAATTGGCCGAGGTTGAAGAAGCGGTCGATACGCTTGGCGGCCTCGCATTCGTATTGGCTGAGCAAGTGCCGCAAGTTGGCAGCATGCTTGACCACCCCAGCGGTTGGCGGATGGAAGTGCTTTCCGCCGATGAAACACATGTGAAACGGCTGCGGCTGCATCAGCCATAACGGCCGTAAAAGTGCAATTGTGACGTGCACTAAACGAAACAACTTCGTAAAATGACAGTCCCACATGCACTTTTTTGCATCCATTACGATAGTCACGCGTATCTGTACGTGAAAGAGAGAGTGACATGCCGACACGCAGACTTCCGCCCCTTCGCGCCCTAGAGGCGTTTATGCGCACAGTGCGCCTTGGCTCTGCCCGTGCAGCAGCAGAGGAGATTGGGCTTAGCCCATCTGCTTTGTCGCGCCGTATCAGCAATTTGGAAGAGTTTGTGGGCAAGAAATTGTTCACCCGCGCGCGCCAGTCGATGCAGCTAACCGATGAGGGGCAAGCATTTTATGAGGCGGTTAATCCGCATTTAGAAGCGCTTGCACGGTCGGTTGAAAGCCAGTCAGAAAACATCTCTGTCTTGCGCCTCCACCTTGGTGTGTTGCCCTTGTTTGGCAGCCAGCGATTGTTCCCGCGTCTGGGTGAGCTGCGCAAACGGCATCCATTGCTGCATATCGACATTGATACAGGCCCGCATTTGGAAGACCGCGTCGGCGACACGTTGGATGCTGCGATTATCTTGTCGCGAGGGCCCGAAACGGGCCTGCATGCGGTGCGGCTGGATCACAATATGGTTCATGCGATCTGTTCAAAGGAATTGGCTGAAAAGATTGGCGGCAATCCTGACCGTGAAGCGCTGCACAAGCAGACTTTCCTTATTCACAATGAGCTGCCGGCGAGTTTTGAGGCATGGAAAACAGCGATTGAGATGGAAGATTTAGAGCCTGCTGCGATTGACCATTATGATTCGGGTCAATTGATGCTGGAGGCCGCCGCCCAAGGGCTAGGCATTGCAATCATGCATGATGATCACATGCGCCGCGCGGCCGATAACCGCGTAACTGATCTCTATGGGTTGGAGGTCGAAAGCCCCTACAGCTATTGGTTTGTGTGCAAGCCAACAGCGCTAGAACAGCGTCCAGTGCGATTGTTCCATGATTGGTTGGTGGGAGCTGGCCTCTAAAAGCTGACCCTAGCTCTTTGCATCATCGGGTGCATGATAACGGACGGGCGGAACATCATAGGGAAAATCGCGCAGGGGTTTTTCCAAGGTATGCAGCAAAGCTTCTTCGATTTGTGCGCGCGCTTGTGCGCCGATGGATTTGCGCCCGTCATGCTCGGTTGGGCAAAACGGCTCTAGGAAATGCAGGCGCAGCTTGAACGTGCCGCGGCGCGCCATCACGCGCTTGCCATTATTGACCCCGCTTTCAAACCCGATCCAGCCAAGCCATTCGGCAACCTCGCCGTAATCGAGCAGCACCGGCTGCACCATAACGCCTGGGGGCGGGGGTTCGAGCACGCGCAACATGCTTGTTTTGAATGGCAAAAGTGATTGCCCGTCGGTTGTTGTGCCCTCTGGAAAAACGGTGACTGACCAATTGTCTGCCAGCGCCTCGCGCAATTGGTTGATTTGTTCAGCCACGCCCATGCGGTTTTCGCGTTTCACAAAAACGGTTCGGTTTAGCGAGGCGAGCCAGCCGACAATCGGGGCTTGTCTGAGCTCGGCTTTCGATACGAAGGCCGTGCCACTGGCGCCTGCCAGCGATAGAATATCAATCCACGACACATGGTTCGAGATAAAGAACACATCGCGTTTAAGCGGTACGCCAACGGTCTCTACTTTTGCGCCAACCACGCGGGTCGCAAAGCGCAAAAACCACATGGGAAAGGGCGAGCCATAGGAAATGATGCGGAAGATATAATGAAGCGGAACCAGCACAATCAGGGCGGCGACCAAAGCCAGTCCGCGCAATATGATCCGGACCCAACCCATAGCCGATACGTGGGTGTCTTCCCCGCGCTCTGCTGCTGCCCGAAGGTCTGCGTCAGCTGTCACGGCTGAGCCGGACTCCGTATAATTCCATGCGGTGATCAACCAGGCGGTAGCCCAATTTTTCCGCGATGATTTTTTGCAAAGCCTCAAGCTCAGGATCGACGAATTCGACGACCTTGCCTGTTTCCACATCGATCAAATGATCGTGATGGGCCTCAGGCGCGGCTTCATAACGAGCGCGTCCATCGCCGAAATCATGGCGATCGAGAATACCAGCCTCTTCGAACAGGCGAACGGTGCGATAGACAGTGGCGATCGAGATTTTGGAATCGATGGCAGATGCGCGGCTGTGCAGCAGCTCGACATCGGGGTGATCGTCGCTTTCCGACAACACTTTTGCGATGACGCGGCGCTGATCGGTAATGCGCAGACCCTTGTCCGCACACAATTGTTCAAGATCAATCTTTTGCTGCAATTCGCACTCCAGACATAAAAGCTCCACCCTCTTTAGGAGGGCGGAGCTCTCTACTCAAGTTGGACTTGAGGGTTTTAGGCAGACTTCTTGTTACGGCCGCGGCGTTGACCGGGCTTGCGGCCCAGACCGATTTTCTTCGCCAGATCGCGGCGGGTTTCCGCATAAGATGGGGCAACCAGCGGATAATCTGCTGGCAGATCCCACCGTGCTTTATATTCTTCGGGCGACATATTGTGTTCTGTCGACAAATGACGCTTGAGCATTTTCATGCGCTTGCCGCAGTCCAAACATACGACGTGATCGCGTTTGACGGATGAGCGTACAGAGACCGCAGGTTCCGGACGAATTTCTTCAGCCACTTGCAATCCGCCCAGATCAGCCAGTGCTGTGTAAACATTACTGATCAAAGAAGGCACTTCATCGACGGTTACATTATTGTGACTAACATGCGCCGCGACGATGTCTGACGTCAAAGTAATCAACGTCTCTTTCATTTCGATTTCGATCTCTTCCATGGAGTTCCTCATATTCTATTCGGATATTTCCGATGAACTCCATTTCGCTTTTGATGCGACTTTTGCAACCTGAATGCGCTTCATTTTAGCAAATAAATGCACCATTTTGACTTATATCGACAGTCCAAACGTAATGGCATCCATTCGTTCACCATTGGAAAGTCTGTAATATTTGGGTCTTTTACCAATCGGTTGGAAGCCTATAGTGCGATATAGACTTTCAGCTGGATTGTTTGCTCGCATTTCGAGGTAAATTCTTATCGCACCGCGTGCCTGTGCATCGCGAATCAATTGTTCGATCATTTTTCGGCCAAGCCCAGCGCCGCGTGATGTGGGTTTCACGCCGATCAGCAGTAATTCTTCTTCGCCAGCGGTGTGACGCGATAGACAAAATCCGGCAATGTCACTGCCGGATGGCGGATCAATTATGCCTGATGCGCTGATTACAATCACATGGGTGGTCGGCATTATGAGCGCATCGCTCACCTGACGGCGGTTCCATGCCTCGCCCCATGTCGGGTCAAAGGCGGTTTCCATCACCTCCATTATGTGATCGACAGTATCTTTCACGATTGGGCTTTCATGAAGACGGCTTTGCATCGGGTTCGCGGCCATAGATCGGGGTCAGATCATCGGTGATTAGCGCCTCTGGCAAAGACAGAACATGGCGCGCATCGGGGTGAGTTGTGGCCGCTGTGCCATGGCCGCGCGCGCACACCAATTCCTTGGCCATGGTTCCTGCGACGAAATCATGAACGGCATGAGCGGCGGCATCATGAGGGGGAAGGGTGACAGGCTCACTTTCGTGCATCCCATCTCCGTCAAAATCCTGACAAAAATATTCGCCGTGACCGCCATGCATGGCAACGCTCAAAGGTTTTGCGGAATTTTCATGGCGAGCAGTGGCTGCGACGAGAGCCAAAGTGGGATAGCCAAATACTTTTGCATCCCAAGCAAAACCCAAAGCGCGCGCCGCCGCCAATCCAATCCGCACGCCAGTAAAACTGCCGGGGCCGCGTGACACCAGAATATGTTCCGCTTTGCCCTTGTCAGGCATATCGGCGATCAGCGGGATTAAGCGTTCGGCATGGCCGCGCCCCAATATCTCATGGAAATGGGCAATCAGCTCGCCATCATCAAACAGAGCGATGGAGCAAGCCTGAGTGGCGCATTCTATCGCCAATTGGCGCATCGCTCAGCCCCCTTCAAAAAGGCGGTTAGGCCGCGCGCACTTCTTGCACTTCGGGGACGTAATGTTTCAGCAAGCCCTCGATGCCATGCTTCAATGTGGCGGTGGAGGATGGGCAACCCGAACACGCGCCTTGCAGCGTCAAGTAGACAACGCCGTCTTTAAACCCGCGATAGGCAATATCGCCGCCATCGCCAGCAACCGCTGGGCGAACCCGCGTTTCCAAAAGTTCGTTGATTTGGGCAACCACTTCAGATTGCTCTGGGTCTTCCTCAAACAGCATTTCTGCCTCGGCGGGTACGGAAATACCGGCGGCAGTCGCTTCGTTAAAAAGCGGTGCTTCAGAGACGAAATGATCGAGCAGAATAGCGACGACTTGCGGCTTTAGATCAGCCCAATTAACGCCCGGTGCAGCGGTGACGGATACAAAATCGCCGCCAAAGAAAACATTCACTACCTCGCCCGTATCGTAAATCGCCTGAGCCAGCGGGCTGGCCTCTGCCGCCTCGGGCGTCGGAAATTCGCGCGTACCTGCAGGCATAACCTGCTGTCCGGGAAGGAATTTCAGGCTGGATGGGTTCGGTGTGGTTTCAGTCTCAATAAACATGAGTTTTATGTAGGGGGGCGAGGGGCTTTCGGCAAGCTTGCGTGCATCATTCACTATCCCTTCATCGGATTGCCTATTATAGTCCCCGCTATGACATTGCTAAACCCTAGGTTGCTCGGGGCGCTTGGCGCCTTTTCCCTCGCCCTTACTCCATTCACCGCGCTGACCGCCCAAGATGCAGCCGAAGTGCCAGCTGCGGCGCCAGTGGAGCGCACACCGGCCGTTTTGCCAGCCAGCGCGCAAACAGGCGATGAGACACCGTGGATTTATGAGGGGTCCGATGTTCCGCGCGATCCCGATTGGACCTTTGGCGAAATGGACAATGGTCTGCGCTATGCCGTGCGCAAGAACCGCGTGCCGCCGGGTCAAATTTCCATCCGCATCCGCATTGATGCAGGCTCTTTGCATGAGAAAGACGCAGAGCGCGGCTTTGCCCATTTGCTTGAACATTTGTCTTTCCGCGAAAGCAAATATCTGGGCCCAGCAGAAGCGATCCCGACTTGGCAGCGCCTTGGCGCAACCTTTGGCAGTGACACCAATGCAGAGACCAGCCCAACGCATACAGTCTATAAGCTTGATCTGCCCAATGCCAGCAGGGCCGACATAGAAGAATCGTTCAAATTGCTGTCCGGCATGATCCGCGAGCCTGTACTTAGCCAAACCAATTTGGATGCTGAAATCCCGATTGTGCTGGCCGAAAAGCGCGAGCGCGGCGGGGCAGGGCAGCGCGTGAGCGAGGCAACCCGGGCGACATTGTTCGCAGGGCAATTGCTTGCCGAGCGATCACCGATTGGCACCGATGCAACATTGCGCGGGGCAAAAGCAGGCGCGATGCAGGCTTTTCATGACCGCTGGTACCGACCTGAAAATACGGTAATTTCTATTGCCGGTGACGCAGATCCAGCGTTTCTTGCGCAGCTGATTGAGCAATGGTTTGCCGATTGGCAGGGCAAAGGCGCGACTACACCTGCGCCTGATTTCGGCGATCCGAAAGCGCCTGCAAATGCTGATCCAGCAAACCCCATTGGCGAGCTTAAAGTGCTGGTCGAACCTGACATGCCGCGCTCGCTCACTTACGGTGTGATGCGGCCATGGCGTCCGGTGCAGGACACGATTGTCTATAATGAAGGCCTGCTGCTCGATGCAGTCGCCCAAGCGATTATCAATCGCCGTTTGGAATCGCGGGCACGGGGCGGTGGCAGCTTCCTTTATGCGCAGGTTCAGCAAGACGATGTCTCGCGCTCTACCGATGCGACCTTCGTCAGTTTCGCACCCTTGTCAGCGGATTGGCGCGATGCCCTAACCGATGTGCGCGGCGTGATTGCAGACGCGCTGGAAAACCCGCCGACACAGGAAGAGATTGACCGCGAAATTGCTGAATTCGATAGCATTTTCCAAAGCGAGTACGAG
>CALFEA010000033.1 GCA_937950385.1 uncultured Altererythrobacter sp.
GATTAAGAAGCCGCTCGGGCATCTTCGCTGGTTCGGGCCAATTCTGCGGGTTTGAGGATAAGAACTGGCCCAGCTTTGGTCTCGGCCATACCTTCTGCAATGCGCGACCACACGCCGCCAAAGCCGCCAGCGATTTGTTCCGGTTCGCCAATCATTTCATCGACATCATGGAGCGCATCGACACGCAAGGCATAGGAATGACCATCGGCGCGAAAGACCGCGGCGCGGTTGTCTGTGGGAAAGGTATCGGTTGCCTCACCAATAATAATGCGGCTGTCGATCACGGTTAGCACTTGGCTGCGCAAGGTGGTGAGGCCGCAGATATGCTCCGGCGCGCGCGGCACAGGGGTAATCGTTTCAATTTCAATCACCGTCTCAACATCGCTTGCGCGCAATGCACAGGCGCGTCCGGCAATTTGGGTGAGGATCAGGACTTCGGCCATTACCGCGCTCCTTCTTCGGTGGATGCGCCTATAAGCGTTTGAGTGCCATGTGTTTGCAGCAGCATATTGCAATCAATCAAAGCGATGCTGTTGCCTTGCGCCAATACCAAAGCCTCGACCAAAGGATCGCCTGCAACCGGCACAAAATCACACGGCAATTGGGTGGCATCTTCGACTTCGCGGACCGCATAAAGCACGTCGCGCGTGCCATCACTGAGGCGCAAGAAACGAGTTTTTCGGGCGTCCATTGCCGCAATTTCTAGTCCTGCAATAGGCAGGATTTCATCATTCACCACAGCGTGCGGCTCGGCCTGCGATAGATCAATTTGATTGGTTGGCACGGTTTCGATGCGCTTGACCATCTCCAGCCGAGCGGCCTTGCGGCTGCCATCCATGGCCGTAAACAGCATTGCTGCAATGGTCTCGCCAGCCTCGCTGTCGTCATCATTTGAAGCAGAATTATCAATGCGCGTGCGGCCTTCGCCGGTGACACTTTGGTCCAGCGCAATTTGCGGCAGATCAAGCAACATGATGGGTTGCCCGTCATCCAGCAATGCCGTGCCCGAATAGCACCGCGTTTGCAGCAAGGCCGGCGGCAGAGGTTTGACCACGATATCGCCAATATTGTGGATTGCATCGACTGCCAGTGCGAATTGATCGCCATTGGCGAGCCGGATTAGGACAAAGGTCTGGTCATAGGGTTCAAGCTTTGCCTCCAAACCCAGAATATCCGCGAGAGAAAGGCAGGGCGTGCGCTGGCCTCGCATCGTGACCAGAACAGCATCACCCATATTGGTGTAATCCATGTCTGGCTGGGAGCCATATTCGACTTCTTCGACATAGGATTGCGGGATCGCAAAACGCTGGCCTGCGACCTCAGTAATAAGACCGGTGATTATAGATAGGGTAAGCGGGATATGCAGATGGATGGCTGCGCCTTGGCCCGGTGTGCTGGTCATTTCAATCCAGCCGCCGACCCGTTCCAGATTGTCGCGCACCACATCAAGGCCTACGCCGCGTCCTGAAATGCTGCTTATTTCAGAGGCCGTCGATAGGCCTGGCTCAAACACCAATTGCTGGATTTGATGGCTGTCCATGGCCTCGCGCTGGCTCTGCGTAATCAGCCCGCTAGCAAGCGCCTTATAAGCGATTTTTTCTTCATCAAGCCCTCGGCCATCATCGCTGATCACAATTGAAATACGGTTGCCGGTCTGCCGCGCAGCAATCCGCAAATGGCCGGTTTCAGGCTTGCCAGCTGCGAGCCGCTCTTCGGGCGTTTCTATTCCGTGGCCGATGGCATTGCGGACAATATGCACCAGCGGGTCGCGGATCACCTCGATCACTTCGCGGTCCAGCTCAACATCGCTGCCTTCGATATCGAGCGTGATGGTCTTGCCCAGATCATGGGACAGATCGCGCACAAGGCGGGGGAAGGTGTTAAACAATAGCTCAACGCGCTGCATCCGCATGCGGGTAATCGCATCGCGCACATCGCTGAGAATAGTGGTTAGCCGTTCAAACGGGCCGTCAATCATGGGCTGATTGCCCGCTTGGCTAAGCCGGTTAGCCAGATCATTGCGGGCCAAAACCATGTCGGAAACACCGCTCATCACGCGGTCGAGAAGGTCGACAGGCAGACGGATCGAACGCGGTGTGGCATTTGCCGGTTTTGACTGCTCTTCAGACGGGGCTTGGGGCAAGTCGGCTTCTTGCTCTAAAACAAGTTCCTCAGATTGTTCTTCAGACGTGTCTGATGTGCTGCTTGTGTCAGCCAGCGCCGCGATCAGCGGATATTCGGCACCTTCCGGCACTCCATTGCCGCCGCTTTCAATCGCGCCAACCATATCATTGATACAGTCGATAATGCCCAGCACAGCAGAGACGAAATGTTGGTCAGGAATACGGCGACCGCCGCGCACATCGGCCAGCGCATCTTCGGCGGCATGGCTGATGCGTTCAAGGCGCGGAAAGTCGAAAAAGCCGCAATTGCCTTTGACCGTATGAACAAAACGGAAGATCGCATCGAGGCGCGTTCGATCAGACGGATCAGCCTCCCAAGCGATAATCTCGCCCTCGATAGCTTCCATCATATCGCGCGTCTCGGCGATAAAATCTGTCAGCAGATCATCCATCGCAATTCCGGCCCTCAATACACTTGCCTCGTTCAAGGCGTTGCCCGGTTATGGCCATCTATGGTTAACGAAGTGTCACCATTGCCCCTTGGCGTTGCGCCGATGTTTGGCATTGCGTGCAGTTTATCTTGTCGAGCCGCGCCCAATCGTGGCATAGACATGTGCAAATATTGATACAGCAATGGAGAGATCACGATGGCGACCCAGCTTAAGCCCAATGTCGAATGCAGCACCGAAGAATGGCAAGCGCGCCTTGATCTGGCCGCATGTTACCGGATCTTTGATCATTTGGGCTGGTCGGAATCGATCTACAACCACATCTCTTTCAAAGTGCCGGGCGAGAAGGACACATTCCTAATCAATCCATTTGGCCTGATGTATGATGAAGTTACCGCATCCAATCTGGTGAAGATTGATGTCGAGGGCAATAATGTTGGCCAATCGCAATATCCGGTCAATAAAGCCGGCTTTACCCAGCACGCCTATTTCCATGAGCATTTGGGTGAGCGCGCCCAGGCTATTTGCCATGTCCACACCACAGCGACGATGGCGGTTTGCAGCCATAAGGACGGCCTCCTGCCGACCAATTTTTACGCCTGCAATTTCCAAAACAATGTCGGCTACCATGATTTTGAAGGCGTGACTGTGCGGGCAGAAGAAGGTGAGCGTCTGGTTGAAAACCTTGGTGAGCATTCGATTTTGATGCTGCGCAATCACGGCCCAGTTGTGATGGACAAAACCATTCCTGGCATGTTCCTCAAAATGTGGGCGCTGCAACGCGCTTGCGAAATCCAGGTCGCGACGCTGAGCATGGGCAATGCTAATATTGTGCCGCAAGAGGTGGTCGATGTGCACCAGCGCGATCTGCATGTTGTCGGCGAGCAAGGCGGCCCAGCGGGCACGTTTGATTTTGAGGCGTGGAAGCGCAAGATCGACCGGATCGACAATAGCTGGCGCGACTGATCCGGCTATGACCTCTGCTTAGCAGGCGCATATTATGCCGCGCATGACTGTCAATGAACGTCCAATCGAATTTGATATGGACCCTGAAACCCCGCTGCTTTGGGCGCTAAGGGATGCTGCCAATTTGACGGGCACGAAATATGGCTGCGGCAATGGAGATTGCGGGGCATGTATGGTGCTGGTCGATGGTTCGGCCTTGCGCTCTTGCCTGATTACAATCACCGAGGCTGAAGGGCGTTTTATCACCACGATTGAGGGGCTGTCGGGCGACCGCTCGCACCCTGTCCAACAGGCGATGGTGGCAGAGCAAGCGATCCAATGCGGCTTTTGTACGCCGGGTATTGTTATGGCAGGCGCAGCCCTGATCCAGCGCAATGCCGATCCCAGCAAGGAAGAGATTGAGGCAGCAATCCCCAATCTGTGCCGCTGCGGCGTCTATCCGCGTTTGGTCAGCGCGATTGAGCGGGCAGGGCGCGTTGCCCGCCGCCAAGAAACGATCAGCGCCGCACCCGCACCGGGAATTAGCAGCGAGGATGCAGCCGAGGCTGTGCCCGCATTGCGCACCATTCCGGAAGAAGGCGAGCCCAAGTCCGAGAGCGAAGCCAAACCCGCAGCTGCGCCAAAAACTGAACCTGCAACCCAGGCTGAAAAGCCTAAAGACGAAACAACTCAAAGCACTAGGGACAACACACAATGAAAGCGACCATTTGGCACAATCCGAAATGCGGCACATCGCGCAAGACGCTTGCCATTTTGGAAGAGCACGGCGCCGATGTAACCGTGGTGGAATATCTCAAAAATCCGCCCACGGCTGAAAAACTGGCGCAGCTTTATGCCGATGCGGGCATCACGCCCAATGCCGGCCTGCGGATACGCGGAACGGATGCAAAAGAGCGCGGTCTGCTTGATGCAAGCGCCGAGGATGTGCTGGCAGCGATGGCGGCAGAGCCTGTGTTGATTGAGCGGCCCTTGGTGGAAACCGACAAGGGTGCACGCCTGTGCCGCCCGCAGGATACAGTGCTGGAAATTCTCTAAAGCGGCGCGCTAATCAACGGTCCGTCGTTAGCTTTTCATCCGCATCCAAGGCCCGCATTCCGTATGCAAACACGGTAATGCACAAAGCGATAATGGTGCTGAACGCCACAGTCTCATTGAAGTTATAGAGCAATACGCCCAGCGCCGGTGCAAAGATAAATGCTGCGCCCGCAACGCTTGCGACAATGCCTGATGCTTGGCCTTGCTCAGCGCGCGTGACGGCCAAGGATGTGCCCGCTGTCGTGCCGGGGCGGAACAAGCCAAAACCCAGCGATGCAATGGAATAGCCCAGCGCGATCGAGTGCAAATCTTGCGCAAAGGCGAAAACCAGCGTGCCAATGGCTGCGATTGTAATGCCGGACAGGGATGCTGCGCGCGGGCCTAAATTGAGCTTTGGGATAATGCCCCATTGCGCCAGCAAAGTAGCAATCGCGCCGCACATCAGCACGATACCAACAGGGCCAGCGCCCTCTAGCGGCGTGTCGCGCAGGTTCATTCGGTCGAGCACCAGAAAGCCGACAATACCCATCAGCATCGCTTGCGCATGACCGCCTGCCAATGCCGCGATGACCCAAGGGCGCAGGCGCGGTTCGAAATAGCGCAAGCGCGGCTGCTCTTCTTGCGCTTGAGCCGGTGCGTGGCTCTCGGCATGATCTTCCTCATCATCGCTGCCATCGCCGTGATTGGAATTGGAGCCTGCACTAAAGGGCGCATCAAATGTGCGGCCCTTGGCGGCAAATTGCGGCTCATCATTGGGTAGGCGCAAGCGTAGCATTATCAGCGCGGCCACCCCCACCAGCGTAAACGCCACAAATGGCCCAGTTAGGCCCAAACCCGGGATCACCATAAGCGGGGCAAGCGCGGGGCCAAGCACAGTGCCCAGCCCAAAGCTTGAGGCGACAAGCGACAGTGCCTGCGTGCGCTGAGAACGCGGGGTGCGCGATGCGACATAGGCTTGCACTGCGGGCGGTGCAGCGCTGCCGAACAGGCCATAAAGGCTGCGCGCGACAGCAAACAGAAAAAGCGTCCAAACCGCGGTCAGCAGACCGGTTAGGCCGAACCACAAGACCAATCCGCACAATCCCATGGAGACGATAAAGCCCAGCATGCCCAGCGCCATCATCGCCTTGCGGCCGCGCTTGTCAGAACGCCGCGCCCAAAATGGCGCGCAAATCACCCACAGCAATGCCGACCAAGTGTAAGCCAGACTGATCCACACATCGTCAATTTCCAGCGCCGTGCCAATTGATGGCATGACCGATTGCATCGCGGTGTTGCCAGCGGCGGTGACCAGCATGACGATAAAGAGCAGCGCCATCCGCTCACGCGAAATCGCGCGAACAGGTGGGGGCGTTTGAGCCAAATCAGAAGCTTGCTCAGTTGGGGGTGTGCTGCTTGCCATTAGATCACCACCGCTAGGCCAGCTGCGCCGATCATGCAATCAGTAGGCTTATGCAAATGTATCGCTGATTTTCTCAGGCGCATCGCCTGAAACTTGCTGGTAAAGGGCAACCGCAATGGCCGAAATAAGCATCGCCACCAGCGCGCCCAAAATGCCGCCCAGCACGCCCATAATCAATCCAGCGGTGGACCCGCTAGCCAAAGCCGCAAGAGCCGCAATCGCGCCGCCGACCAGCACAGCAATGACCATATATGTGATCATCAGCAGTAGCCAAAAGCCAAGCAGCGCCCAATGCCTTGGGGCGGTCAGACGCCAACTACGTATCATTGCTGTTACGGGGTTATAGTTTTGCTCAAGCATAATCACCGGCATGGTCACGCTGAAACGCGCCATCAAATAGACCATCATCACCAATATGCCGATCACCGCAACAAAGGATAAAACAGCGGCAAGGGTCTGGCTAATGGCTGCAAGAATGCCCACCGGAATAAACACCAGAAACGCTGCCAATATGTAAGCGATGAAGAACAAGATCATCAC
>CALFEA010000034.1 GCA_937950385.1 uncultured Altererythrobacter sp.
CAATCAGGAAAAAATGATGGCTATCGGTGAAAAATGCATGACCCAGGTTATGGAAGACAGCGGCATGCCAACCGGCGATGCGGATGCGGCTCCTGAGGCTGAAGCTCCTGCTGAATAAATCGCTCAAAACTGGGTAAACGCGCGGGCGGCTGCTGAAAAGTGGTCGCCCGCGTTTGTTTTGGGCTTTCAGGTGCTTAATTCGTTGATTGAATTAAAGTCTTATTAGATTTTTTTGGATTATTGCCCTGCGCTGAAAACAGCCCCCAAGGATGGGTTTCATCAACTAACGCACAATAGCGAGCTTCACCCGGGCATGGCCGGAACTGATGAAGCCGAGCTTTTGAGCAGCGCCTCGCGATAGGTCAATCGTGCGCCCTTTGATAAAGGGTCCGCGATCATTGATCCGCACCACGATACTGCGGCCATTGCGAGGATAGGTCACCCGCACTTTCGTCCCAAAGGGCAAGGTTTTGTGCGCAGCGGTCATCGCATTCATATTGAACCGCTCGCCATTGGCGGTCAGGCGTCCGTGAAAGCGCTTACCATAAAATGACGCAACGCCCGTGCCTAGCGATCGGACGACACCGCCATAGCTTGCCGATTTGGGGATCGTCTTCGGCTTTGGTTTGGGTTTAGGTGGCAGCTCTCGTTTCGGTTTGAAGCTGTCCAAATCCACCGCGTCGCCAGCCGGCTCTAAGCGTGCAGCAGCAGGGCCCAAATCGCCAAATGTGCTGTTAAAGCTGGGCGGAATTTGCTGCACTGTCTCTTGCGCAAGCAGCGGAGCAGCAGCCCAAGCGCCCGCCAATATGGCTATGGCTGAAAAGCTGAGTGCAGCACGGTTTACGGTCTTGGTCATTTGCGATTCCCCTAGCGCCCAAGCCTAGAGGTTCGTTCCCATCGCAAGCAATCGCTGAAAAGCAGCTTAGCGTGCAAATACAACGGGCTGACCCAAAGTGATCGGGTTCAGATCATCCCTGTTCTCAGCGACCGCGACCGCGTTTTGCGAGCAGTTTTAGACGCAAAGCATTGAGCTTGATAAAGCCCTCCGCATCCTTCTGATCATAGGCGCCGGCATCATCTTCAAACGTCACAACGTCTTCAGAATAGAGGTTGAAGTTCACATCCGCGCGGCGCCCAACGACCTGCGCATTGCCTTTGTAAAGCTTCAAGCGAACATCGCCGGTCACGCCAATCTGGCTGTGATCAATCGCCGCCTGCAACATCTCGCGTTCAGGCGCGAACCAGAAGCCATTATAGATCAGTTCGGCGTAGCGCGGCATTAGCTCATCCTTGAGGTGAGCGGCTCCGCGATCCAACGTTAGTTGCTCAATTCCACGGTGCGCACGGGCGTAAATCTCGCCGCCCGGCGTTTCATACATGCCGCGTGATTTCATGCCGACAAAGCGGTTTTCAACCAGATCGAGGCGTCCAATTCCGTGCTTGCGGCCAAGCTCGTTCAGCGCGGTTAGCAATGTCGCCGGCGACATCGCCTCGCCGTTCAGAGCAACACCATCACCGCTTTCAAAAGCGATCTCAATATATTCCGGCGTGTCCGGCGCATCCTCAGGATTGACGGTGCGCGAATAGACGTAATCGGGCGTTTCAATCCACGGATCCTCCAGCACTTTGCCTTCTGACGAGGTGTGCAGCAGGTTTGCATCAGTGGAGAACGGGCTCTCGCCGCGCTTATCCTTTGGCACGTCGATTTGATGCGCCTCTGCCCATGCGATCAGCGATGTCCGGCTGGTCAAATCCCATTCGCGCCATGGAGCAATCACTTGGATATCGGGATTGAGTGCATAGGCCGACAATTCAAACCGGACCTGATCATTGCCTTTGCCGGTCGCGCCATGCGCAATTGCATCCGCGCCGGTTTCAGCGGCAATTTCCACCAAACGCTTGGAGATTAGCGGGCGCGCAATCGAAGTGCCGAGCAGATAGTCGCCCTCATACCGGGCATTGGCGCGCATCATTGGGAAGATGAAATCGCGCACAAATTCCTCACGCAAATCTTCGATAAAAATGTGCTTGTCAGGGATGCCCATCGCGCGCGCTTTTGTGCGGGCGGGTTCAATCTCTTCGCCTTGGCCAAGGTCTGCGGTGAAAGTCACCACTTCCAACCCGCGCTCAACTTCAAGCCATTTGGCAATCACAGAGGTATCCAGGCCGCCGGAATAAGCGAGGACAACTTTTTTGATATCGGACATTTTACTTCACGCTCCAGATGGGGCTCATACATTCTTGGCAGCGCGGCTAGCAGGCGGTGCGAGCCGGGGCAATGGTTTGCGCGCCCCTGCGCGGCAAAGCAATTCTGTCCCTATCGCTAGTCGAATGATGCAACGAGTGCCGCTAGCTTGAGGGCTAGGCATAGGAGAGTGCGTCATGGATTTGGGTTTGGCTGGCAAAAAAGTGATCATCAGCGCGGCAACACGCGGGGTTGGCAGAGTGACCGCGCGCACTTTTTTGGAAGAGGGCGCGATCGTTGAAATATGCGGGCGCAGGCCGGGCGGCGGCGCAGCGTTCGAAGCGGGAGCACAAGGCGAAGGACAACCCTTGGGCCAGGACGGTGTCGCGGAGGCTGTGGAGTATCTCAGCGCCTTTGGTGAAGTATACGGCAGCGTCGTTGATTGCGGCGATGAAGCGGCGGTGCGCGCTTGGGTGGCAGAGGCAGGCAAACGCATGGGCGGGATTGATGTCGCCGTATCCAACGCCAGCGCACTTGGCGGAAAACCGGCAAGCCGCGAGGGCTGGGATATCAATTACAATGTCGACATGATGTCGAGCGTTGCGATGTTTGAAAGCGCTTACCCCTTTTTCAAGGCAGCCGGCGGCGGGGCATTCGTGCAAACAGGCAGCGTGTCGGCGTTAGAGGATCACCCTTTTGGTGATAGCTTTAGCTATTCCGCAATCAAGGCCGGTCTGATCAATTACGTCCATCAATTGGCGCATAAATATATGGCAGAAGGTATTCGCTGCAACACGGTCTGCCCCGGGCCAACGGAAATTCCCGATGGCAGTTGGGGGTATTTGAAGGATGCAATGCCCGATTATTACGCCCATAATTTGGCGCGCCATCCCGCTGGCCGATTTGGGCGGCCAGAGGAAATTGCCAATGCAATCGTCTTTCTTTCCAGCGAGAAGGCAAGTTGGATTATGGGAGAAAATTTGACCGTGGATGGCGGCTATACAACCCATGTAAAGTATTGAGTGCGGGCTGCAGCATATTGAATTTACGCCAAGCGGCAAAAACTTGCGTACTTGTTAAACCCTCATCGTTACCCAATATTATGACTGCAAATGGGTTAGGGGAATAGCGATGTCATTGTGGACCAAAGCGCGCGAAATGGCGGAATTAGCGCCGCCGGAGCGCAATCGCTGGGTCGATTTTTTGCGCGCTATATCCATCCTTGCCGTGGTCTTTGGCCATTGGTTGATGGCGGGCCTATATGTCGACAGCGCCGGGGCGCTGCAACGCGGCGACCTTCTGGAAACAGCCGGGTGGACGCATTGGCTGACATGGGCGTTTCAGGTCATGCCAGTGTTCTTTCTTGTCGGCGGATATTCCAATTCAGTGAGTTGGGAGGGCACTTTACGCAAAGCGAAAGCGGGACAAACAGGCGTCTATCGCGACTGGCTTGCCGCGCGCGTGCAGCGCCTCATCGCGCCGACATTCCCGGTGCTGCTTGTTTGGGCGGTGATTGCCGTGGCTTTGACCCAAGTTGGCTTTGATCGCGCGCAGATCCGCATGGCCACCGAGGCCGCGCTGATCCCTGTATGGTTCCTCGCCGTCTATCTGTTGGTGACGGCCTGCACGCCGCTGGCGATGAAAGCGTGGAAGCGGTTCGGCTGGCTTAGCTTTGCCATTTATATCCCTATCACCGGGTTTGTTGATTGGCTGCGGTTTGCGCATGATGTGCCCTTTATCAGCTTCACCAATTTCCTTTGGGTGTTCCTTGCCATCCACCAGCTGGGCTTTGCGTGGCGGGACGGAAAGTTCGAAAAGGGCGCCTTCGCTTTGGGATGGTTCATCGCCGCATTGGGCGTGCTGATTGCAGTCACAGTTTACGGCTTTTATCCGGTTTCGATGGTGTCCGCGCCTGACGGTTTCTCCAACTCACTGCCGCCTACTTTCGCGCTTTTGGCGCTTGGGGCGGTGCAAGTGGGGCTGGTGCTCGCATTGGAGCCATTGGGGCGGCGGATGCTGAATAAAATTGGTATTTGGACAGCGACAGTGCTGATGAACGGCATGATTATGACGGTGTTCTTGTGGCACTTAACTGCTTTTGTGCTGGTGATGACCTTTGTCTGGATAGCGCTAGGCGGGATTGGCCTTGAAAGCGTTCCGGGAACCAGCGAATGGTGGACCTCGCGCCCCTTATGGCTGGGTATTTATATAGCGGCCTTGCTGCCCTTTATCGCGATTTTCGCCAAATATGAGCGCAGCTTTGGGCCCATCCGCGGCGGACGCACTGTGCCAAAGGCGCGCGTGGTTGCGGGCGTGCTGCTGATATGCATTGGTCTTGGCTGCACAGCCGGGATAACCATCGCCAGCCCAGAAGGGATCACCGGCCTTCGCATATGGGTGGTGGCGCTGCCGTTTGTGGGCGCAGCATTGCTGGGCTTTGGGCCGATTTACGCCATGATCACTAGAGGCAAGGCTAAGCCCTAATAGGGCCGGGCTCTATTCCGCAGCCTCGCTCTGGTGAAAGCGCCAATCGGGCACTTCGCCAATGCTGCGCAAACGCTCGCTTTCATGGTGCATATATTCGCGCGTCATAGGGATGGCATCGCGGCTTTTCACATATTGGATCTGCCAATTGACCATCGTGCCATTGCGGAAAGATTGCTCTGCACCGGCGAGATAGAACAGCCACATATTGTAGAACACCTCGTCATACATTTCGGTGATTTCTTCGCGGTGCATGACGGTGCGTTTGTACCATTCCTCTAGAGTGTAGGAGTAGTGATAGCGCATCGCCTCCACATCCATCACTTGCCAGCCATAACGCTCTGATTGCGTCACAAGCTCTGACAGCGCAGGAATATAACCGCCGGGGAAGATATATTTGCGGGTCCAAGCATCGGTGAAACCAGGCGCGCCGCTGCGCCCGCAGCAATGCGAGATCATCACGCCATCGGGTTTCAGCAAGCGGTTTGTGTGCTCAAAAAACTGCGGATAATGGATGGTGCCGACATGCTCTAGCAGGCCGACGCTGGAGATACGGTCAAACTGCCCCTCGACATCGCGGTAATCACACAGCTCAAACTTGACCATGTCCGACACGCCCAATTCAGCCGCGCGTTCATTGGAAAATTTGATTTGGTCAGGGGCAAGGGCGACGCCCAAAACCTCCACGCCATACATTTTGTTGAGATAAAGCGCGAAGCCGCCCCAACCACAGCCAATGTCGAGCACTTTCATGCCGGGCTTCAGGTACATTTTGGCGGCCAGATGCGCCTTTTTATCCATTTGCGCCTGCTCTAGGCTGGTCGCCGATGGATCATCCTCGCGGTAATAGGCCATGGTGTATTGGCGATCTTCATCGAGGAAGCGCTCATACAATTCGCGGGTCAGATTATAAGTATGCTCGGCATTGGCGCGGGCGCTGCTGCGCAGATTGATGCCGTCGATCTTGGCTTTGGCTTTTTGGATTAGTTTGCGGAACGGGCCCTTTGGCTTGAGGGATGAATCCCCAAGGCGCTTGGCATTCATCGTCACAAATAGGATCATATCGCGCAGATCATGCGGCTCGTCGATCACCAGCCAGCCCCACATAAATGCCTCGCCAGCACCCATTTGCGGATAGCGCGCGATGTGATTTGCCGCCTTTTTATTCGTCAAACGAACGCGGATCGGTCCAGGTCTGCCGCCAACCTCTGGAGCGTATTCTCCGTCGGCGCCTTGGGGACCTGGGCCGTAGCTATATTCTTTACCGTCATAATCGGTGATGATCATCTGGCCGCGAATGATCGCATGGCTAAGAAATTTGTCTAACAACCACATAGCTTCAAAAAATCCCCCAAAGTCGCAAACTTGGCGTTACACTGTGTCGCAGAGGCAAAACTGTCAATTGGGGAGTGCGAATTATGGCAAAAGCAAAAGACGATCCAAAGACTGTGCCCACCGCTCAATCGGTGGAGGATTTTATAGCGAGCGTAGAGCCGGCGGCAAAATCAGAAGATGCCGCAGTATTGGATGCAATGTTTCGCAAGGTGACAGGCGCTAAGCCGAAGATATGGGCTGGCGGTATTATCGGCTATGGCGAATATCGCACCACCTATGCCAGCGGGCGCGAGGTGCATTGGATGCGCGCCGGATTTAGCCCGCGAAAAGCGAAGCATTCGCTCTATCTTCAAGGGGGCTATTGCGATGACGTCGCCGCAAAGCATCGCGCCAGATTTTTGGAAAAGCTGGGCAAACACAAAACAGGCGCAAGCTGCCTTTATATCAACAAGCTAGCCGATGTTGACCTTGCCGTGTTGGAGCAGATGATCGCGGCGGATTGGGCCGCGATGCAGCGTATCTATCCAGATATATAGGCGCGCCTGAAAGTAGCCTAAATCCCAGCATACCATTGGTAACCGGCACGGTCTTCCCAATAGCCGCCTTTTCCGCCCAGCACGTCATCGAAGCTGGCAACGGCTTCAATCGCGGTGAGATATTTGGGATGCTTATACCCCAGCTGCCGCTCGATGCGCATCCGCAAAGGCGCGCCGTTCTTTTGCGGTAAAGGCTCGCCATTGAGCATATGCGCAATGATGGTCTGGGGATGATAGGCGTCAATCATGTCGACGCTTTCATAATATTCGCCGCCAGCCAGACTGTCGGCACAGCGAAATACGATGAAATTTGCGCCGTCTTGGACCAGGGCCATGTCGAGCACATCGGACAATTGCGGTCCGGTCCATTCGCCAATCGCGCTCCACCCTTCCACGCAGTCATGCCGCGTGATTTGCGTGCGCTGCTTCATGCCGCGCAAATCATCCATAGAAAGCGAGAGCGGCGCATCAACCAGCCCGTGCACTTCCAATTTCCAATCGGTGAAGCCGCTTTCAAGCGATGCTTGATAGGCCTCATCCGCGATCCGCACCGTGCCATTGCCCTTAAATGTGGGCGAGCGTTCTGCGCGGGTGTATTCGCGGGCCAGAGCTTGGCGGCTGGCAAGGCTGCGATGGGCAACTCTGTGCCAGTTTTCAGCGGCTTTTGCCACGGCGCGGCCCGTATCGCTTTCCGCAATTTTGGAGCAAGCGCCAGTGGCCAATGCAGCAAGACCAGCAAGCGCTGTTCGGCGGTTCAACGCAGGTTTGATACCGGTTTTTGGTTTGATAGGAGCGCTCATGCTTTTCCTCCTGTGATCATATCTTTGAGTTGTTTGATGGGGCCGGTGACCAGCACCAAAGCAATGTGCACCACGAAAAATGCAAAGAGGCCAAACGCCATTATAAAGTGGATGGAGCGCGCGCTTTGCCGCCCGCCCAAAATATCGACCATCCACGGTGCAGCAGGCTCAAAACCCGGGCTGATTGCAAGGCCGGTAAAGATCATCAGCGGCAGCATTACGCCCAGCACAAATCCGTAAGAGAACTTCTGGAGGAAATTGTATTTCCCATGGGCCGGATCGTGATCAAAGTTCAGTTTCGCATGGCTGACAATGTCTTTCCAAACTGCGCTGGGCTTCCATTCCGCGCGTGTCGTGGTCAGATCATTCTTGAAATGCCGGTTCACTAACATTGCGACCCACATGAAAAGCAGCGCAATGGCAAAGGGCCATGCAAAGATCGTGTGCCAATCGCGCGCCTCGGCCAGATTGTAACTGCCCGGGATGGTCGCCCAATCAGGAAAGCGGATCACCGATAGCCACGCATCAGCTTTATCAAAACCGTAATCGCCCCAATACAGATAGCGGTGCGCATTAGAGATATTGAGCCCTGACATAAACAATATGATCAGGCTGATGGCATTGATCCAATGCCAAATGCGTGTGGAAAATGCGTGCTTTTTCATGGCCCTTTGGCTCCCACCTTTTGTGCTTCAGCCGCTTCTCTCGCCAGATAAATCACATCGCGCGGCTGATCGAGCAGATGCTGTCCGCTATCGACAAAGATTGTTTCGCCGCTGCGCAAATGCCTGCGTGCCAGAAACAGCGCGGTATCGGCAATTTCATCCGGGCCGGTTTTGCGCTGAAGCGGATTGAGGCGGTGCGAAATTTCTGTCTCTGCCTCGCTTTGGTCATGGCTGGCGAGGATCGCGCCGGGGGCAAGGCCGTAAATCCGATCATGCGGTGAGGGCGCGCCTTTCGCCAGCATTCCGATCGTCGCATCGAGCGCATGTTTGCTCATCGTATAGCTAAAGAAATCGGGATTAGAATTTTCCAGCTTTTGGTCGGTCACTTGGATAACGCAGCGACCCGTTTGGGCGCGCGAGGTCGCCAAAAAAAATTGCGCCATTCGCGCGGGGGTTACGGCGTTGATCTGCATTGCTTTGGTGTTCGTGGCTGGGTCCAGTTCGGTTACCCCATCATATTCAAAAACCGATGCGCAATTGATCAATGTGTGAAATTCGGTGTGCTTTTTGGCAATTGTTTGGATCATTACTGTCGCCGCATCACCGTCTTGCAGATCGCATTGCATGGTTTCAGCTGATGGGAGGGAAGCCGCCAAACTCTCTGCTTCATCGCGCGATCCGCCGTAATGGATGACGACGTGCCAGCCCGCTTCGCCAAAGGCCTGCGCAATCGCGGCTCCCACCC
Source organism: uncultured Altererythrobacter sp. (assembly GCA_937950385.1). Lineage (GTDB taxonomy): Bacteria > Pseudomonadota > Alphaproteobacteria > Sphingomonadales > Sphingomonadaceae > Erythrobacter. The sequence goes on from CALFEA010000034.1 coordinate 8,751, forward strand.
GTTTTGCAGCGCCAGTGATGAGAACGGTTTTGGTCATCGTGTAAGCGTAGGGCAGGGTTGGGTCGGCCGCAATGCTTGCAAAATTCTCACGCGAATGACCATTCTGTGGCCACATTCTGCTCGTCTAGAGGGGATGAAAGTCCTAGGTGCGAGGGTTACAATGGGAGTGGTCATGAATTTTACGAAAATACTATTTGGCGCGGGGAGCGCGCTTATTTTTATGGCGCAGCCAGCATCGGCCCAAAGCCTGCGCGATTGGAACATTGCAGGCGGATCAGAAATGCGGGCGACAGCCTCGGTCACTATTCCATTGGGAGGGCGTAAATCAGACCAGACTGAGCCGCGATTGGATTTTGCTATGCAATCTTATCGGATTGGAGCGAATAACGCTCCGCTTTGGAGCATAAATTCTGACCATCAAAACCGTGCTTTGCAGCGTCAGTCAATTGTTTCATTTACATTGGATCGCCGGCCAAAGCTTTTGCTTAATGGCCGCAAGCTCGCAACCTTCGGGCCAGTTCTGCAGGCGGATGAAGAGGGCCAAGACGCTGAAGAAGGCAGTGGCAGCAATACCGCGCTATTGGTGATCGGCGGCCTAGGTGTAGCCCTGCTGGGTGCAGCTGTGGCCACTACGGCTGATGCAACAGATGCGATCAATGATTTGACCGACCCAGACTAAAGCGACCTGAACATAATGACGCCGCCAAACCAAAAGGGCTAGCAGCGTCATATTGGGTGCGTCCGGGTTATGAAGCTAGGCGCACTTTAACGGCATTTGAGATTGCCGCGTGTCAGCTCGCGGCCAAGCAAACCGCCCGCCAATGCGCCGAGCAATGTGCCAACGGTGCGGTCGCCGCGTGTGTCGACTGTGCGGCCCGCCAATGCGCCAAGACCAGCGCCAATGACCGTGCCGGTCGTGCCATTGTCGCGCTTGCAATAATAATTGCCATTGCGTCCGCGCCAGACATTGTCACCGCGGCGAAGTTGACGCGGGTTCACATAACGACCGCGGCGATCATAACGGGCGTGTTTTTTATGCTTGTGACCACGGTGATTGGCTGTGGGTTTCAGGCTTTGGAACGGCGATGCCAATTCGGTTTGGCTAAGAGAAATATTCGGCGCCATTGGCGCGATTTCAGCCGCCTGTGCAGGAGCCGCGAGGATTGTGAGTGAGCCAGCGATGGCAAGTGCAGCGAAGTTTTTCATAGCGTGTCCCTCTTTATGGTCCCGTGATGGGGTGAGGGCATATTTGTTCAGGAAAAGCCAACGCCAGATGAACGCTTCGTTGGGAAAACTGTTCAGGCGATAGGCTGAATATTTTGTGCGATGAGCTGAGTTTTAGCTGTGCTTGCTCACCGCTTCAGAGACCTTGGTCCGCCATAAGGTGCAGAGTTTTTCCAAACCGGCTATTTCCCGCAATTCATCGATGTTCGCCTTGTGTGCAGGGTCATAGAGCTTCGCAAAAAGCCGCTCGACGCTCCAGTCTTTATGACCCAGAGCGGCGCGCTCCAACATATCGCCTGCCTGCGCTTCGCCTTCTTCGATGACGCGGTAATACCATCCGCAATTGTGCTGTTTGATGATGCTGGCGACCATAGCCTTGCGGTCAAAACGGTGCTCAATCTTCCAGCAAGGTTGGCGTGGCTGGCTGATTTCTAGCACGGCGCTGCCTAGGCGGAATTGGTCGCCAATGTGAACATCGGCTTCGGTCATGCCGGTAACCACGAGGTTCTCGCCAAAAGCGGGTGGAGCGTTGAGCAATGCGTGCCCGCCCAGATGCGCGTCCCACCATGCGTAGTGGCCGCGCGGATAGTGGTGCACGGCCATATCCACTCCGCCATGGTTTTTGCGG
>CALFEA010000035.1 GCA_937950385.1 uncultured Altererythrobacter sp.
CTGGCACGCCCCAAACGGCGCGCTTGTCGTCTTTTTTCGCCCAGATAAATCCAATCATCGCGCCATCTGGCGAGAAGCTGACGCTGCGCGGTGAGATATCCTCCGGCAGATAGGCGCGGGCGGCATCGGGGCCAGTGGCGACTTTCAATTGCTGCTTGGTTGTGCCGTCTTTTTCGCCTTCGCTCACATCGGGTAGGCTGGCGGTGGTAAAGGCCACGCGCGATCCATCAGGTGACACAGCAATCGCGCCAAGGCTTTCAATTTTCGCGACATCTTCGGGCGTCATCGGACGCGCCTGAGCGGTTGCAGCGAGCGAAACAGAGGCGAACAATGTCGCAGTGAGTGCGGCGTATTTAGGTACAGAACGCTTCATAAGATAATATGTCCCCAATGTTGGATTATTGCCCAGTGCTATATGATTGCATCATTCATAGCGAACGCGGCGCGCAAGGCAAATTGCGAAATTTGCAGCATTGCAGGAGGCTGCGAAGCAGGCCTATGACAGGCTTAAGGGAGAATTGATGATGACATTTCGCAAGCTTGCTTTGGGTTCTTTTGTGTGCGCGACTGCTGCCATGGCTGTGCCTGCTTCGGCTGTCCCGCCTCCCAGCGAGGAACGAGATGCAATCACATCAATTGCGCTAAAGGTCAGTTCGGTAATTGTTGATGCAAATAGCGAACCAACAGGACCGGCAATCATTGTCGTGGACGATGGGAAGATAGTTTCGATTGAATTGTTAAAAGGTGAGGATGTTTATCCAGCCGCTGATGCCGCAAAAGCTGGCGATGCTGTAAGCAAGTTTATCGATCTTTCGGGTTACACCGTTCTGCCCGGCCTAATTGACTTGCACACTCACCTCTCCGGCGATCCATCGGGAGAGTTCTGGCGCGGAGCGACCAATCCGCCCGAATGGTACACTCTGATCGCCGCTAAAAACGCGCGGATCACGGCGCTGGCGGGCTTTACCACTGTGCGTGACCTCGGCTCCCGAACCGATCAAGTCACGCAAAGCCTACGCCGTGCAACAGAAACGGGCGTCACACCTGGCCCGCGCATTGTGACCAGCGCTCGCACTATCGCGATTGTTGGCGGGCACGGTGACACCAATGGCTTTCGTAAGGAAGTGAACGATGCGCTATCCTCCGGCTTTTCCTGCACCGGCGCGGTGGAATGTGCAGAGCGCGTTCGCACTGCGTCCAAATATGGCGCTGACCTTATCAAGATTACGGCGACTGGCGGCGTATTGTCTCAACAAGGGCGCGGGTTAGAGGCGCATTTTACACCTGAAGAAATGAGCGCCATTGTCGATACCGCGCGCACATTGGGCCTCAAAGTTGCGGCCCATGCCCATGGCGCTCGCGGAATTGAAGCGGCCGCCCGCGCCGGTGTGCAGACGATTGAGCATGGCACCTATATTGACGAGCAAGCCGCTAAGGTTATGCGCGAAAAGGGCACGATCCTTGTGCCGACGCTTATGGCGTTTGAAGGCATTAAGAAAAACGTTGGCACGGGCTATTACACGCCTGTTGTCGACGATAAAATCCGCAAGGTAGGCCAATTTGCCGGAACGATTGTGGAGCGTGCGCGCAAATATGGTGTCAGAATCGCCTTTGGGACAGATGCCGGCGTCTTCCCCCACGGCGAGAATGCAGGCGAATTTGCGCTGATGCGCAAAGGCGGGATGAGCAATGCCGAGGCATTGGCGAGCGCAACCACAGTCGCCGCAGAGGTTCTGGGGATGGGTGATCAAATCGGCCAACTCAAAGTGGGATATTCCGCTGATATCATCGCGGTCAATGGCAATCCGTTGGCCGATGTCAGCGTGCTCGAAAATGTCGGCTTTGTTATGGTGCGGGGCAAAGTTATAAAATGATAATCAGCGGAGTCTCGAGCCGATGATCAATGATGCGGATAATCCGGTTCCGGACGGCAAGATCGTCTGCATTCCTGAAAAACCTGAATTTGCCAGCAGCATGCTATCGGTGGTTGAGCCTTTGCGTGGGAATGGCCAGCGCGCCTCGCTTGGTCAGCATTCCGTTCACTGTCTGCCCGTTGTTGTCGGCAATCAATATGGCTTTGCAATCCGCAGCCTATTGTCATGGAAAGCTGTGTGGAATGGCGGGCCTGATCCTGGTGACACGCGCGTCACGATTGATGAAGAGGATGAGAGCAATCCTCTGCAATATGTCCAAACGCATTTTGGCAATGGCATTGTCACCATTCAAAACCGGTTTCATTTTCGCACGCCGCCCGGCGTCAATTTGATGGTAATGGATGCGCCCAATTATTTTTACTTCAACCTTTCCAATTTGTTTGCCGTGGTTGAGACAGACAATCTGCGCCGCGACTTCACATTCAATCTGAAAATCATAAAGCCCGGCGTCGAAGTGTCGGTGAAGAAGGGTGATTTGATCAGCGCGATTGTGCCTGTGCCCCGCTATTTTGTCGATGATTTCGAAGTCGTCTCTGGCGAGGATATATTCTCGCCTGAATTGCTGCGCAAAGAGCAATTGCAAGGCGATAAATTTGCTGGGCAGCGCAGTGGCCCTGATCAGAAAAAACCGCATCAAGTCGGCAAATTATATTGGCGCGGGCGCGATGCAGATGGCCGCAATTTCCCAGATCATCAACGCAAGTTAAAAGAGCCGGGATGGCCGCGCGATGATGGCTTGTTCAAACGCATGCAGAGGCTTTTAAAGCTCGATAAGGATTGAGGTTTGCGCTGTTCAAAAATTGCGCGACAATTGAATGATCCATTGACCATTGCGCCTGTTAACAGATCGCCCTCGTTAACCATACTTGCGCGGCTGCGAATAGCGGTCTAGCGCGCGGCCAATACTATTTAAAACTGATTGGACCGTTCATGATGCTTATCCGTAAGGCGGCGCTTACCGTTTCTGTTTTGGCAATTTCTGCCTGTTCGACAGTGGCCGATGAAGCGGGCGTGCAGAATGCGGCCTCTGCTCCTGCCGTATCGCAGCCTGCCGCTGAAGCCCGCAGCGAACGCGATGCAATGTTCGCACTGTTTGAACGCGCCGATGAAGATGAGCTTGCGCTGAGCCCATTGGGTGCAATGTTCCGCGGCATCTTCGATAATGCCGATCAACTGGGGGATTTTTACACCGACGAGCTTGACGCCAAAACCAAAGCTTTGGCGCAGCGCAATTTGGCCGAAATTAGCGCGATTGATCGCGGGGCTCTGAATGAAACAGACAAGCTTGCCTTTGATGTGTTCAAGCGCAATCAAGAAGAGGCGCTGAGCGAATTTGAGCCGGGTATTTTGATGGTCAACCGCGCGCGGCCCATCAACCATTTCTTTGGCCTGCATACTTTCTATCCAACGCTTGAAAGCGGCAAAAGCGCTGCGCCATTTGAAACGGTGAAGGATTATGAAAACGCGATTTCACGCCACGGTCAGTACAATCAGATTGTAAGCCGGATCATTGCCCGCTTCGAAGAAGGCGCAGCGAACGGTGTCTTTGAAACCAAGCTAACGGTTGGCAATATGGTTGAGCAGCTCGATACTCAGCTTGCCGAGGCGCCTGAGGCTTCGCCCTATTGGGGCCCGATTAAGGAAATGCCCGATAGCTTTAGTGCCGAAGATAAAGCGCGCCTAACCAAGGGCTTTGAGCGGTCTGTTGGCGGCATTTACGGCGCCAATACCAAGCTGCGCGATTACCTCAAGAACACCTATCTGCCTCAAGCAAGAGACAGCGTGGGCTTGTCGGAAATGAAGGGCGGCAAGGCGCTGTATGAAAAGCTGGTGCGCGACACCACGACCCTGCCGCTGACAGCGGATGAAATTCACAATCTTGGTCTGTCAGAGGTCGCGCGCATTCGCGGCGAAATGTCCAAAGTGCAAAAGCTGATGGGTTTTGAAGGCACGTTGAATGAGTTCTTCACCTATTTGCGCACCGATCCCAAATTCACCCCGCCGAGCCGTGAGTGGATGACGCAGGAATATTACAGCATTGGCAAAGAGGTCGATAAACGCATCGGCGACTACTTCTCGCTACTGCCCAAAACACCGCTGGAAATTCGCCCTTACGAGCCGTTTCGTGAGAAGTTTCAGGCTGGTGGTTCTTACCAATCCGGCCCGCCTGACGGTTCGAAACCCGGCATTTTCTACTTCAACGCCTATGACTTGCCGAGCCGCCCAATCACTCAGAACGTGACGCTTTATTTGCACGAGGGCGCACCGGGTCACCATTTCCAAATTAGCCTCGCGCAGGAAAATGAAAGCCTGCCCGCCTTCATGCGCTTTGGCGGCAACACTGCTTATGTGGAGGGCTGGGCGCTCTACGCCGAAACATTGGGCTTTGAGATGGGCCTCTATGAAGACCCGGTTGCTTGGTATGGCACGCTGGATGATGAGATGTTCCGCGCGATCCGCTTGGTTGTCGACACAGGTCTGCACTCCAAGGGGTGGAGCCGCCAGCGCGCGATTGATTACATGCTCGCCAATTCCTCTAAAGGCGTGACCGATGCAACCGCAGAGATTGACCGCTATATTGCGATCCCAAGCCAAGCGCTTGCCTATAAAGTCGGGGCGCTGAAAATTCAGGCGCTGCGGGCCAAGTCGGAAAGCGCGCTGGGCGAAGATTTCGATATTAAAGAATTTCACGCCGAAGTGCTAAACACAGGCGCGCTGCCACTAGCTGTCTTAGAGGCGAAAATTGACCGCTGGATCGCGTCGAAAAAGGGCGGCTAATTAGGCGCTTTTCTGGCCCGGCTGCAGTTTTGCGTCTTGCTCGTCTTTGGTCTGTTTCGCAGCCTTGGCCTCTTTCGCTTCCTTGGCATGCAAAGGAAGCGGTATGCTGGCATTGCTAATGATGGTCTGCTTTTCGCGCAGGTCAGTTAGCTCTGATAGCTTGGATGCTTTAGAAAATAAGAACCCTTGCGCCTCGTGGCAGCCTTCGCCGCGCAATGTATCCAATTGGCCAGCATCCTCAACGCCTTCCGCAGTGGTCGTCATACCGAGGCTGCGCGCGAGATCGGTCACGGCGCGGATGATCGCAAGGCAATCCGGATTGTCCTCCAGCTCATTCACAAAGCAGCGGTCAATTTTGATCTTATCAAACGGGAATTTGCGCAAGTAATTGAGCGAGCTGTAGCCGGTTCCAAAATCATCCAGCGAAATGCGAATGCCCAGATCACGCAATTTGTGCAGGGTCGCAATATTGACCTCAGTGCCTTGCAAAAGGACGTTCTCGGTAATTTCCAGCTCTAGCCGGTTGGGGCTAAGTCCGGAGGATGCCAGCGCATTGACGATGACCCCAATCAAGGCTGCGCTGCGCATTTGGGCAGGGGACAAATTGACCGACACTCGGATCGTATCAGGCCACTGCGTTGCATCATGAATGGCATTGCGGATGACCCATTCGCCCAATTGCACGATTAGGCCGGTTTCTTCTGCCAGAGGGATAAAGTCATCGGGCATAACAATACCGCGTTCCGGATGGTTCCAGCGGATCAGCGCTTCGTATGAAACGGTCTCACCGGATTCAATATTGATTAGCGGCTGGTAATAGAGTTCAAATTCATTGGCGCCGATTGCAGAGCGCAAATCCACTTCGAGGCGTCGGCGCTTTTGTGCGCTTTCATCCATTTCAGGCGCAAACATTGCAAACTGATTGCGGCCCTCTTCTTTGGCGCTGTAGAGCGCTTGGTCGGCGCGTTTCATCAATTCGGCTGGTTCTGTGATGCCGTCCTCATAATGGGCCACACCAATGCTGGAAGAAATTACGACTGCATGGCCTTCAATTTCAAACGGCTGGGCCAAGGCTTTCACGATTTGGGTCGCGACTTCTTCTGCGCGCTTATTGGCGTCTGCGCCATGCAGCAGAACCGCAAATTCGTCGCCACCAAGCCTTGCGACAAAGTCTTGGCTCTCAACGGTTTGCTCAATTCGCCGTGCAGCATCGCATAGGAGGCCGTCGCCCACCGGATGGCCCAGCGCATCATTGACCGATTTGAAAAAGTCGAGATCAAGGAACAAAACCGACAGCTGTTTGCCATTGCCGCGCCGGTGGCGGTGCAAATGGCGTTTCAAAGCTTCATTGAATTGGTAGCGATTGGCCAGATCGGTGAGCCCGTCATAATGGGCCATATAGCTAATGCGTTCCTCAGCCTGCTTGTGCGAGGTAACATCAGAGGCCACGCCGCGCATGCCGCCCAATCCGTCGGGCTGGGCTGAAATCGTCCACCAATGCGGTTCGTCATTGACGCTGAGCTCCAGCGTCAGATTGCGAAAGCCGTGAATATTGGCAAGTTTGGTCGCCAATATGCTGCGTTCGGGGGAGGGTTCAAACAAGTCGATAAAGTCCATATCGACCAGCAATTCCGGACCTCGCCCGGCAGCATCGCTGAAACGGTCAGACGGCGCCATTATCCGGCCTTCCGCAGAGGTGTTCCAAAGCCAGTCAGACGATTGGCTTTCAAAATCATTCAATAGCAATTGCACCGTTTCGCCGCTGGTTCGCAATTCCTCGCGTGCTTTGACCCGAATGGCAAATTTCTCTTCGCGCCGCGCGCCGCCGCGCAGCAGCAATGCGGCATAACATGCCAGCAGTAATAAAGCGGGGCCAAGCGGCACGTCTGGATTGTTGAGCAGCGCCATTGCGCCGCCCATCGCCAGCGGCATGACGAACAATGCCCCTGCGCGGCCCATGCTTGTGTAGGTCGTGACAGATGCGCCCATCATGCCGGAGCAGATCATGATTAGGAGAACGTAATCGCCAAAGCTGGAATGGCTTGAGAAATAAGCAATTCCCAGACCCCAAATCGCGCCTGTCATAAGCGCGCTGACATGGATCAGATTGGCGTGTTTCTCTACGGTTTCAGGCGCTTCTTCTAGCGGATTAATCCCTCGAATATTGCGAAAGCGAATGAGCGCGGCGGTGAGAATGGCTGCGAGCCAAGCCAGCAAAATAAAGTGGTTGTGATGCGACCAAAATGCCGCGGTCAGCAAAACCGCGTTGAATACGCCAGCAAAAGTGGCAAGCGGCGCATAGCGAAAATTCTCGCTTATTTGCTCAGCCAAAAGTGTATTTGCAAAGTCACGCTTGCTGGTAACGTTGGACATAGTGCGTGGTTCTTCCTTGCGGCAGTGTATTCTTGGGCTTTCGACCCGATCTGCGGCGCTAAGAGATTGCAGCTAAGCAATGGTTAAATTTAGGGGAAAAACTGATACTTTGTTTTTGAGTATTTTAGGAATTCCCAAAAGCTGCGCTGTTTTATTCAGCATTCTGCGGTGATCGCGCAGTCCTATATTGCCAAAAAGCATAGGCGGAATTTTCCACCTTCGCGCTGGACGCGCTTCATAATCCGGCCTAGTCTTTGCCCATACCCCGGGGAGCCTAGCGAGTCTGTTTGCCCATATGGCAGCAGGCGCAGGTTGAGAGGGACGCTTCCATTACTATGGCGCGAGCGTCCGACCCGTTGAACCTGAACCTGTTAATACAGGCGGAGGGAGCGGGCCGGTCATCCTTCATGGATATCGCCTGAAATCTCTCTTTGCCCATTTGGAGAGACGCATCATGGCAGACATTAATTCCCCCGTTGAAATCGGCGTAACAACCGGCCCCATTCGCGGCAGCCGCAAGGTTCATATCGGTGCACGCACCGGCAGCGGTATCCGCGTCGCCATGCGCGAAATTGATCTGGAGGGCGGCGAGGAGCCATTGCGCGTTTACGACACATCTGGCCCATACACCGACCCCAATGTGAATATCGATATCCATGCTGGTCTGCCGCAAATGCGCCGCGACTGGATCATGGCGCGCGGCGATGTCGAGGAATATGAAGCGCGCGAAGTCAAACCAGAAGACAATGGCCAGCTTGGCCCTGATCGCAGCGGCGGCGTTCCTGCGTTCCAAAATGTCGTCAAAAAGCCGCTGCGCGCAAAGTCTGGCAAAAACGTGTCGCAAATGCATTACGCCCGCCAAGGTATCATCACGCCCGAGATGGAATATGTCGCCGAGCGGGAGAATTTGGGCCGCGAAATGAACGCGGAATTGATTGCTGCCAATACAGCTGGATCGCAAAGCTGGGGCGCCAGCATCCCCAATCTCATCACGCCAGAATTTGTGCGCGATGAAGTGGCGCGCGGCCGTGCCATCATTCCCAATAACATCAACCACCCAGAAACAGAGCCCATGGCAATCGGGCGCAATTTCCTCGTGAAGATCAACGCCAATATCGGCAATTCGGCGGTGGCCTCAGACGTCGCAGCAGAGGTTGATAAGATGGTCTGGTCGATCCGCTGGGGCGGTGACACAGTGATGGATCTGTCAACGGGCCGCAACATCCACGACACCCGCGAATGGATCATCCGCAACAGCCCTGTGCCGATTGGCACCGTGCCGATTTATCAGGCTCTGGAAAAAGTTGGCGGCGTTGCTGAAGACCTCACTTGGGAAGTGTTCCGCGACACTTTGATTGAGCAGGCAGAGCAAGGCGTCGACTATTTCACCATCCACGCCGGCGTTCGCCTGCCCTATGTGCCCATGGCCGCAAAACGCGTCACCGGCATCGTCTCGCGCGGCGGCAGCATCATGGCGAAATGGTGCCTCGCGCACCACAAGGAAAGCTTCCTCTACGAGCATTTCGACGACATCACCGAGATCATGAAAGCCTATGACATTGCCTATTCTCTGGGCGACGGTCTGCGTCCCGGCTCCATCGCGGATGCCAATGACGAGGCGCAGTTCTCCGAACTCTACACATTGGGCGAATTGACCCACCGCGCATGGGAACAAGACGTGCAGGTCATGATCGAAGGGCCGGGCCACGTGCCCATGCACAAGATTAAGATCAATATGGAAAAGCAATTGCGCGAATGCGGCGAAGCGCCGTT
>CALFEA010000036.1 GCA_937950385.1 uncultured Altererythrobacter sp.
ATTTACTCCCGCTGGCGACGCTGACACGCCGAAGCCTTCAGGGGCGGCAACAGCATTGGCATCATTGCCAACGAGAACATTACCCTCAACAACCTCGGTTACACCCAAGCCGCCGCTAGGCGTATAGCCAACTCGAAATTCCGTCCCGCGAACAGCAGTGACCGCCACAGGCGTGCCCACACGGTAGCGCTCTTGCGCCTTCAGTTTTGGAGCAGCAATATTGCTTCGACCCTCAAGTACTTTAACCTGAATATCCACCAAGCCATTGATAAGATAACGCCTTGCATCAACAAACCGTGCGCGCGAATTGGATGGAAGGGAAAGGCGTGAATTGCCATATCCAGCGATAGAGAGGAAGCCATTGCGCCCTGTGCGAATGACATCACCCTCTAGAATCTGCCGCCCTCTCTTGAGCGCAAACTCCTTGCCCTTAACTTGTACAAACACTGGCCCAGAGGCTGAGCGCACGCGCATATCGACAGGCTTAAAGCGCAGATAACGGCGCGGAATTTTGATCTTTGTCCCCACCGGGATCCGGCGAGCATCGGCGATACCATTGATCCTCAGCACGTCTTTAACCGCTGACCGGCTGGCGAAATATCTCGCTGCAAGCTTGTTCAGCGTATCGCCGCGAGCCATGGTGTAATTTACATTACCCTCGGGAGCTGCAGCCAAGGGCGAGCTCATTGTCAGCGCCAAAATACTCGCCAAACCGAATGATGTGCGTTTCAACATAGTTGATCCTTTCTCACAATTACCAAGAACCTACATTGCCTTGGCCGCTGGAGATAGGCTTAGCGCCAATCTTCGCGCAATTTTACAAATTGGCTGCAAACTATCGCACAGCCCCCTCGAATGCTTAACGCGAATGGCGCAGCCCCATCTTTTAGACGCCATTCGAGTTTACAACTTTTCACGAAAAACAGGCGTTTGACCCGCAAATGCTAACGGTTCGATAACCATTTTCGTCGATAAGGTAAGCATGAAAACGCAGACAAACCTTTACCTATCGCTCGCAGCCATGCCGCTGTTCCTTCTCATTGCCATGCCCGCGCAAGCTGCTGGCGTTAGTGCCGGCTCTTTAATCGAGAACACCGCCACGGCCACTTATGATGATGGCAGCGGACCGCCTAAGACGGTCGATTCAAACACAGTCGTTTTGGCTGTAGACGAGTTGTTGGACGTGACAGTGACATCGCTCGACCCGGGCCCAATTGCGACGCAGCCGGGCGAGGAAGTGCTTACTTTTGAAATTACCAACACTGGTAACGGCCCTGAGGCCTACACACTGACAGCGAACCCTGCTGTTGCTGGGAATGACTTTGACACAACCATCGACAACATTGCGGTCGATACAAACGGCAATGGCACTTATGATCCCGGTGTAGACACGATCCTCACCGGTCCAGCCACCACTCCAGTATTGGCTGAAGATGAGAATATCACGGTCTTCGTTATTACCACTGTGCCTGCCGGCGTTGCGGACACAGATGAAAGTGACGTTGAGCTGACAGCAGAGGCTGTTACCGGCACTGGCCCAGCAGGAACCACATTTGCAGGCGACGGCGTTAACGGCGTTGATGCCATTACCGGCCTTACAGAGGCCGACGATAGTGCAATTGGATCGCTGATCGCAGGGATCACAACCGTGGACTTGGTAAAAGCAGCCAGCGTTGTTGATCCGTTCGGCGGCACGAGCGCGGTACCAGGCTCGGTCGTCACATTTACACTGACCGCAACTGTCACTGGCTCTGGCTCAGTCGCTGATCTGGTGATCGACGATGCCATCCCCGCTGACACATCATACGTGCCTGGCACTCTGACACTGGATGGCGGCGCATTGACCGATGCGAGCGGCGATGATGCTGGAGAAGCCTCGGCCACCGACATTTCTGTTGATGTGGGCACGGTTGCAGGCGGCTCAAGCCATGCAGTGACCTTCGATGTGACGATTGATTGATGGGAAGAGAGACAAAGGGTTGAGAGTTATGACAAATATTATGAAATCTATGATCGCGGCGATGGCCTTATTCGGCCTGGCCCTGCCAGCCGCAGCACAAGAGCAACCCATGTCTCTTGTCGGAGACGTGATGCTTGAGAAAGTTGAAACCAGTGACACTGGCGAGAGCAAGACCACCTTGGTTAAACCTGGCGTCATTGTTCCCGGGGATCGTCTGATTTTCGGCACTGATTATGCAAATTCAGGAAGCGAGGCGGTCGAGAACTTCGTCGTCACCAACCCGCTGCCTACACCTGTGCGCCTCGCATCTGACGCTGATCCGGAACTGACTGTTTCGGTCGATGGCGGCGAAAGCTGGGGCACATTGAGCGCTCTGACTGTGACAAGCGAAGCCGGCGAGACCCGCGCTGCTACTCACGAAGACGTAACACATGTTCGATGGACCCTCGCGGTTGTGAAACCAGGCGAAAAGGGCCGCGTCGAATATCCAGCTATCATTCGCTGAAACACGCGAGAGATAAGTCGCCAAGGTTCTGCGGGCGGCAAGGGGAAGCGCAGAGCATTTTAGAGGACCAGTACCATGAAACGCACTAAGCAATTGCTGGGTGCCGTGAGCGCGGTAGCGCTCGTCGGTCTCAGCACAAGTCCTGCCTTTGCGGCAGGAACAACCGCTGGTGATTCCATTACGAACAACGTCTCGGTAGCCTATCAGGTTGGCGGCGTTGATCAGACGGAAGAAACTGCTTCTGACACATTCGTCGTTGACCGCAAGGTTGACGTGGTTGTTGCAGAAGTCGGCGGTGCGTCGACATCGGTCTCACCTGGCGAAACCCAGGCTGCGATCACCTTTGACGTAACCAACTCATCGAACGATGTTGTCGATCTCGACCTTTCGGTCGATCAATCGTCAACTTCAGATGACTTCGACATCACCAACGTCCAATTCTACTTGGATGATGGCAACGGCGTGTTTGACGCAGGCGATACTCTGATCACCTATCTCGATGAGATGGCTGAAGATGAGACCCGTACTGTTCACGTTGTTGGCGATACTCCGCTTTCAGCTACGAACGGCGAAACCGCTGATGTTTCTCTTATCGCTGATGCCCATGCAGGCGGCGGTGCAGCAGCACTTGGCGCTGAGCTGACAGATACTACCGGTGGCGACACCGCTGGTGTTGATACAGTTCTTGCTGATGCAGCTGGCGATGTAGACCTCGCCAATGAGGGTGACCATTCTGATACTGACACATTCGTCGTTTCAGGTGCGAACATCACCGTTGCAAAATCAAGCAGCGTAGTAAGCGATCCGATCAATGGCACGACCAATCCGAAAGCCATCCCTGGCGCGACGATTGAATATTGCATCACCGTGGCGAACGCTGCGGGCGCTGCAACCGCCACTGGCGTGAACGTGAACGACGTTCTGCCTGCCGACGTCACTTATGACGCTGGCTTTGGTATCTTTGTTGACGGCGATGCAAACTGCGCAAGCGGCGTTGCTGGCGGCAGCTACAATGCGGCTGACGCAGAAGTTGACGGTGTCCTCAGTGACATTGCCGCTTCGATCACTCGCTCACTCTACTTCCGCGTCACGATCGATTGATCTGAAGCAGAATTGAGAACATTATAGTGCGTAAACACTCCCCTTGGCATCGTTTGGCAGCAGGACTCATCGCAGTTCTGCTGCCACTGGCCGTGCCTGGGGGAGTGGCGCACGCCCAAGATAATGCGCCCGACAGTCAGCGCACAATTACCAATACGGCAGAAGCCAGCTGGACTTTTGCTGGCACGCAGTTTGACACGCAGAGCAATGAAGTTGTTATCGATGTCGACGCTGCGCCGCCAAGGATCACGGCTTTCCGCCCGTCTCCTGGTTCAAGCACTCAGTTTGTTTACCAAAACCCCGTTTGCGGCACCGGACAGAGCATCCAGACCACGTCAAATGGTGGCCAAACCGCGCAAATGACGACATCCAGTGTCGAGCAAACCAATATTCTCAATGCTGGCGAAAACCTGCTGTTCCAAGTGACTGCAGAGGCCGCCAACCTTGATCCCAATTCAATCGATAGCCTCATGGCGGTTATCGTAACCAATTCCGGCGACCGCGAAGAAATCACAATTTTCGAGAGCGAGCCAAACTCCGGTATTTTCATTGGCGAAATTCCAACCGAGCGTATGCCGCCGGCTCCTGTGCAGGGTGACTGCCAGTTGAGCCTTGCTGACGGCAATATGATTGAAATCGCCATTCAACGCGAAGGTCAAAGCGATATTATCGTGTCCACCGAAGTTGAAGTTCTGGCCGATCCGTTTGGCGTAGTCTTCGATAGCGAAACCGGCGAGCCAGTGAACGGCGCAACCGTTACACTGATCGACGTTGCCACCGGCCTGCCAGCAACCGTATTTGCTGAAGATGGCGTAACCTCTTGGCCTTCAACGGTTATTTCTGGTCAGCCAATCACTGACGGCGCCGGAAACGTCATTCAAATGGCGCCGGGTGAATATTGGTTCCCATTAACATTCCTTGGCCAGTATCGTTTGGAGATCACTCCGCCTGCGCCTTACACCGATCCATCTGTTGTCACACCGGGTCAGATTGCGCAGATCACGCGCCCTGATGGCCGTGATTTTGTAATCGATGCATCGGGATCATATGGTGGGCCGTTTGAACTGACGGATCCGACACCCATTCAGATCGATATTCCGCTGGACCGTCCTGCCACTGAAATTGCCTTGAGCAAAAGCGCATCACGCGCCTCTGCGCAGCCTGGTGACGTTGTGTTCTACACGATCACCGCCCGCAATCCCGATAATGACCGCGTTAAACGCGATGTCACCGTGGTCGATGTGCCATCCAATTGGCTGCGTTTGCGCCAGGATACCGTGCGTATCGACGGCGCTGCTGATCCTAGTGCTGTGATCACAACTGCAGATGGTCGCCAGATCACAATCGAATTGGGTGATATCGCTGCTGGCGCCTCGCGCCGCGTGGTTTACGCCATGACTGTGCGCCCTGATGCGCCTCCCGGTGATGCCGTTAACGAAGCAACCGCAACAGATAGTTTGGGCCGCAGCTCAACGACCAATGCTGTGGTTGATATTGAGCGCGAAAGCATCGCTGGCCGTATGACCATTATTGGCCGGATCACCTCTGGCCCCTGCACTATCGATGATCCGCGTGTCGGCATCCCCGGTGTGCGCGTGATGATGGAAGACGGCAGCTTTGCCATTACTGACGCTGACGGCCGTTACCACTTCGAAGGTGTCGTACCCGGCACGCACGTTGTGCAAGCATCGCGTATGACCCTGCCAGAAGGCGGTGAGTTTGTTGATTGTCACCAGTCTAGCCGCAATGCTGGCAGCGCGACCTCGCGTTTCATCATCGGCCAAGGTGGATCGCTGAAAGTAGCTGATTTCCACGCTATTCTGCCTGAAGCTGTTCATGCCGAATTGGCTACACGCAAAATTGCTGATGCAGTGGATGCGCCGATTGGCACAGAGGCTACGCCATTTGCAGCAGGCCCTGCTGGATCAGTTGCACAGCTGTCCGCTCTCGACACATCCGGTTCGGCACCTAAGAGCCCTGCGAAACCTGTAATTGCGCCTACGCAAGACTGGCTGGCATTGGGTGATGGCGAAGATGGCTTCTTGGCCCCTGCCCTCGATGCTAACCCGCGCGCTCCGTCTATCCGTGTGGCTATCCGTCACCGCAAAGGTCAGAAAGTTGACCTGCGCATCAATGGTGAGCCGGTTGATCCGCTTGCATTTGACGGCACCAGCAACCCGAAAAAGGGCCGCTATGCGGTATCCGAATGGCGCGGTGTGCCCTTGCTGAAAGAACGCACTGTTCTGACCGCTGACATCATCAACACCTTTGGCACCGTGCGCAAAACATTTGAGCGTGAAGTCTTCTTCACCACCACACCTGCCAAGGTTGAGTTTGTACCAGAGCAATCGAAACTGATTGCTGATGGCCGCACACGCCCAGTGCTCGCGATCCGCGTGCTGGACCGCAACAACCGCCCTCTGCGCGAAGGTATCTCCGGCGAGTTTGAACTCGGCGCACCGTACCAGAGTGCTGACCAGCTTGACCGTCAGCAGCTTAATCAGCTGACCGGTCTGGGTGCATCATCTGCACGCTGGGTAATCAAGGGCAATGAAGGCATCGCTCACATCGAGCTGGCACCGACCATGGTTTCTGGTTCGCTTCGTCTCGACTTCCGTTTTGACGACGGTGAAGTGGTACGCGAGCAAGAGCTGGAAACTTGGATTGAGCCTGGCGATATCGAGTGGACCGTTGTTGGTCTGATCGAAGGCACAGTGGGTGCTCGCAGCGTGGCCGATAACATGGAACGCAGCGGACGCTTTGACAGTGACCTTGGTGATGATGCGCGGGTTGCGCTCTATGCCAAAGGCCGCGTGCTGGGCAAATATCTGGTCACACTGGCCTACGACAGCGCAAAACAGCGCGACGACCAGCGCTTGCTCGGTACGCTTGATCCTGACGCCTATTACACCGTGTTTGCCGATGGTTCGAGCCGC
>CALFEA010000037.1 GCA_937950385.1 uncultured Altererythrobacter sp.
TGGTCGCAGAAGACGCCAATTCCCCAGCCTTTGGCGAGAAGGTCGATCAGATCACGCGCATGGGTCAGGAACAAATCCGTGCCGCCGCCGCCATGTCGAACCGCTTCCTCGACCGGCCAGTGCGCGCAATGGATGATGACAGCAATGTCGGCGCTGATCTGGCGGAATTGCGCCGCACCGTCGAAGACTTGGATCCGGGCCGCAAGGGCAAGCTGACGGGGCGCAAAATCCTCGGCATTATTCCTTGGGGCAATAAGCTGCAAAATTACTTCGACAGCTACACCTCCGCTCAGTCTCATATCCAAGCGATCCTAGACCGGCTCGCCTCGGGCAAGCGCGAGCTGCATGCCGATAATGCCGCGATTGACGTTGAACGGCAGAAATTATGGGAAGCCATGGGCGAGCTGGAACAAATGATCCATATCGCTAAGGCGCTGGATACAAAGCTGGAGGAAAAGGCGTTTGAGCTGGATTCCAGCGACCCAGAAAAAGCCAAAGCTTTGCGTGAAAGCGCGCTTTTCTATGTGCGCCAACGCACTCAGGATTTGCTGACCCAAATGGCGGTGAGTGTGCAGGGTTATCTGTCGCTCGATTTGGTCAAGAAGAACAATGTTGAGCTTGTCAAAGGCGTCGACCGCGCCAGCACCACCACCGTTGGCGCATTGCGCACAGCGGTGACCGTGGCGCAGGCGATGACCAATCAGAAATTGGTACTTCAGCAGATCACTTCGCTGAATGAAACAACTGCTGGCATCATCGACAGCACCAGCACTTTGCTGCGCGAGCAGACCGGCAAGATTCACGAGCAGGCCGCTTCCTCCACCATCCCGATGGAGACGCTGCAACGCGCCTTCCAGAACATTTATGACACGATGGATGAGGTGGATGAGTTCAAGGTCAAGGCGCTGGAAAATATGAAGCTGACAGTCGACACTTTGTCGGGCGAAGTGGAAAAATCCAAGGGCTATATCGCGCGCGCAGAAGGCCAGGCACAGGCTCAGGCGAAAGTATCCGCCGATACCTCTTTGCTCGCGCTGGAAGGCTAAGCCTCAATGCCGGACACAACGCCGCAATCTGACCAAATACTCGCTGCTGCGGGCAACAGCCTTCGCGTAAACCGCGATGAAGGCGGCACGCATCGCCGGCCCATGGCAACCTCGATTGGCAAGGGCTCTGCCTCGCTCAAATGGCAGAACCGCCTAAAGAAATTGCGCAATGTGGCGATTGGTGTGGGCGCGGTTTGGCTGGGCGCATCGATTATTGGAGTGGTGATTGGCGGCCTTGGTTTCACCGGCATAATGGCAGCTGGCGTCGCAACGCTGGCGGCGCTCTATGTGTTCGGCAAATACCCGAAGATGAAAGTGCCGCAGCGCGCCGATTTGACCAAAGGCGATACTAAGCAATTGGTCGGGCAGACCGAACTTTGGCTAGAAGCTCAGCGCCCTGCTCTGCCTGCGCCCGCCGTGACCTTGGTCGATCAACTCGGCGTGCAATTGGACGCATTGGGCGCGCAATTGGAAACGGTCGATCAATCCCACCCAAGCGTTGCCGAAGTGCGCGAACTTGTGGGCGAATATATCCCTGAGACAATCGACAATTACCGCAAAATTCCGACACATTTGCGCGGCGAAAAGCATGTCGGCAAATCGGCCGATGAACGTCTGACCACCAGTCTTGGCAAAATCAGCGGCGAGATGGACCGCGTCACCCGCGCCTTGGCGGAAGGGGCATTGGATGATCTGGCGATCAAGGACCGCTATCTTGAATATCGCTATGGCGGCGATGAAGCCTTGGCCGATATGAAGGACACAACCCCTTGAGGATGACCCTTCCCCACGAGCTTGGCCGCGAAGAAGTGCGCCGCCGCCTGCGCGAGCGCAGCCATGAGATTGCCGATCACTTGCCGGGCGGAATGGCCAGCGTCGACACCAATTGGCCCAGCGATGATGTCATGAATATCAGCGTCGACGCCATGGGCCAGCAAGTCACCGGCAGCGTCGCGATTGCCGATAAAGAGGTCGTGGTCGACTTTACCCTGCCCCTATCGCTCAGCTTCTTTAAACCGCTGATCGAAAAGGCCGTGCAGGCCAATAGCACAAAATTGCTTGAGAAGCCAAGCGACTAGGTAACGACCCTAGGTTGCGCGGCGCACCGACCAACATGTAGACCACAGGTGATATTGAGGCTTTTTTACTTTTCAATAAATATTGCTTGCATGGTTACTGTAACAATGATGTGTTTACTCTGCGTGTTCTGATTTCAATTCGATAATTATAAGGATTGGTTCCGCTCTATTATATAAATGGAGTCATTCTAGTCAGACGGATCCTCAATCTTTCCAGCATTATACGTCATTTGCGTGATTATGGCGCATTTGCACAATGAGTGGTTTCTCAACAATATCAGCCCGCAATGATTGCGCGCGCGAGCCAATTCATGAATTGGGCTGCATCCAATCTTTTGGCGCGCTTTTGGCTGTAACAGCCGATTGGAAAGCCAAATATTGCTCAGCCAATTCAGAGGCTGCTTTGGGCATTGCGCCTCACAGGCTTCTCGCTTCAGACTTGCGTGAGTTGATCACGCCCTCAGGCTTTGATGCGCTGGAGCAGGCCAGCCAAAGGCTAGAGCAACCCGATGCGGTGGAAAGACTCTTCGGCATAAGGCTGATTGAAGGCATGCCGCATTTCGACATCGCATTGCACAGCACGGGCGGTTTCATCATGATCGAGGCTGAGCCCCATGCCCAAGACGCCTTTCGCTCCCACGCAGAACAATTGCGCCCAATGGTTGAGCGTTTGGAATCCATAAAGAGCAGCGACGAACTTTTCCGCCAATCCGTAATCATGCTTCAGGGCTTGATAGGGTTCGACCGTGTGATGGCTTACCGTTTTCGAGACGATGGGACTGGCGAGGTTGTGGCAGAGGCGCACCCTCCCGAAATGCCACCGTTTAAAGGCTTACGCTTCCCAAAAGGCGACATCCCCAGCCAAGCGCGCTCACTCTATTTGCGCAATCACCTTCGTATTATTGCCGATGTAAGCGCGGAACCAATTGCGTTGATTTCAGCCAGGCCAGAGAAAAGCCATCCGCTTGACCTCTCCATGAGCGTGCTTCGCGCGGTGTCCCCTACCCATATTCAATACCTCAAGAATATGGGCGTTGAAGCATCGCTTTCTATATCGATCATCCATCGCGGCAAGCTGATCGGCCTGTTCGCATGCCATCATTCAGAGCCGAGGGAATTGCCCTTTTCTGTGCGCACCATGGCCGAATTATACACGCAGCTGTTTTCCTTGAACCTTGATCGCACACTAGTCGATGCCGCAGAGGCGCAGCGCATCACGGCCCAAAAATTGCAAGACAATTTGCACGCCGCATTGATGCAGGGCGGCGCCTTGGCGAGCAATTTGGAATTGCTTGATGATGCATTATCCGCGGTCATGCCATATGATGGGATCTCAATATACGCGGGCGGAACTTACAGCGCTCTGGGACGCGCGCCTGCTCATGATGAATTCGCCGCCCTTTTGCCGCATATCCAGACGGCCACACATTCAGGCTCAGCAGCCGAAGGGCAAATCCTCGCCATTTCTTCATTAGCAAAATGGTGCGCAAACAAGCCGGCGCTCACCGCGGACTTTGCAAGCCGCTTAGCTGGAGCGCTTATCATTCCAATCGCGCTCAAGCCTGGCGAATATCTGCTTCTTTGGCGCAAGGAAGTCACAAAGGTGATCACTTGGGCTGGTAATCCAGCAAAAAACACTGCGAATATCCACGCGCAAATGCCCCGAAAAAGCTTTGAAGCTTGGCGCGAAACTTTGAGCGAGCATTGTGAGGCATGGAGCGCGAATGACATCGCTTTTGCAGAAGAAACGCGGCGCGCTCTGCTCGAAGTTGACCAATGCTCAAACGAGGAAACTCAGGATCCGATTGAAGGTTTCACTCAGCAGAAAATGCTCATTTCTGAGCTGAACCACCGGGTTCGCAATATCCTCAATTTGCTCCGAAGTCTGCTTGAGCCATCACGCAATAATGCGATCGACAGTGCCAGCTTTTCCGAATTGATTGGCGGCAGAATTGGCGCGCTTGCCAGTGCCCATGACAATATCACGCAGAAGAACTGGGCCCCTGCCCCGATCATGCCAATGATCGATAGCGAGGTGCAGCCTTTTCTGAATGGAAACAGTGAACGCTTTTGCCTGTCTGGGTTTGAGGCTTTGCTGGCTCCCACAGCCTATACCGTATTGGCTTTAGTGATGCATGAGATGATATCCAATTCGGCCAAATATGGCAGCCTGTCTGTGCCTGGCGGCTTCCTCGATATAGCGCTGACCCATTTGGATTGCGGTGATCTGCAGATCGCTTGGCGAGAATGCGGCGGCCCTGAAATACAAAAACCTTCGCGGTGCGGATTTGGGCTCACAATTATCGAGCATTCGATCCCGCTTGAACTCAAAGGCAAAACGGAAATGCGCTTTGGGCCCGGGGGATTGGAGGCGGATTTCACCATCCCTTCACGCTTTGTCACTCGCGCGAACCAGAATACCGCATCACAGGTTTCGCCTCTAGCACAGGTAAATCCTGCGGCAATTCCTGAAACACAAACCAATGAAAATACCAGCATGCCTCGTCATGCGCTTGTTGTTGAAGACTCAATCATCATTGCCTTGGATGTCAGCCAAACATTGCAGGCTTTGGGCATCGAAACAGTCGATACACATGGCGATGTTGAAGGCGCGCTCGGTGCAATCAAAGCACGCAGGCCTGACTTTGCGATCATCGATATCAATTTGGGTTCAGAAACCAGTGCGCGGGTCACTGCTGAATTGGAGCGTCTGAAAATACCTTTTGTACTGGCGACCGGCTATGGCGAGAGCAGCGTCCAATCGGCAGGAACAGGCGCCTTTTCAGTTTTGCGCAAACCTTATGGCAGGGCAGAAATCGCGCGGGTTTTGAATGTCTTGCACGGCCCAGCTCACACAACACCAACGCCATATGATCCAGCAGCTTCGCGCTTAATTCTCTAAAATAGCCGCGTACCTAGGGCCTAATTCGGCCGGATCAGCAACGTGACCTGAGACTGTGCAAAATCCAGTGCATTGATCGATGGCGCATAGGCACAATCCCCCGCCTCAACCATAGAATCATCAAGTTTGATCGAACCATCCAGCGGCATAACAAGCAGCGGCCCATCAAAAGCTGCATATTCTGCAGCGGTCGGGCTGCCAACAATCCGATCAAGCCGGAAGTGTTCACCATCCAGCAAACAAGACGACCCAGTCGCAATGTGCCCTTTGCTTGCATCGGGGTAGATCGTCCCTTGTGCGACTTCAATCGCACGGTCCAAATGCAGCTCGCGCGGACGGCCATAGTCAAACAGGCGGAACGTTGTGTCCGAATTTTGCTGAATTTCCACCAGCGACAACCCCGGCCCAATTGCATGGACAGTGCCCGGCGTCAGGTGAAAGAAATCGCCAGCCTTTACCGGATGCCATTTGAGCAATTGCTCAATCGATCCATCCAGAGCCGCACTGCGCATTTCGTCGCCGCTAATCGGTTCCTTAAAGCCAATCGCCAAGCGCGCATCGGGCTCAGCATCAAGCACGAGCCAGCATTCTTCTTTACCCTCTTCACCCGCTAATGCTTGGGCAGCAGAAGGATGAACTTGAACCGATAGCTTTTCGCTAGTGAAAAGATATTTGGCCAAGAGACTGGGCAGTTGCGGCGGCGGCTCAAACCAAATTTCGCCGATTTTCTGCCCGTCTGGAGCTGCAAAAGGTGCAGGCAGATTTGCACGTCCCCACACTTTTTCAACCATGCGGGTGCGCAAGATTTGCGCCTTTGGGGTCAGGCTAGAATTGGGAGAAAGGGCGTTCATTGATTGCTCGCCCCGTCCAATTTGCCAACCTTTTGAGCGCCGCTGCGATGGGTGACCAGAACCTCATCACCATGGACCACGATGATAATATCTTCCAGCCCAATGGCCGAGACGCGCGGGCCATCGCTGACGATCATCACCTTCCTGCAATCAACCAGTTCGGTATTTTCCGGTGCGTGATTATTGCCATCAGTTTCAGCGTTCACGGCATCCTGAAGCGCGGCCCAATCGCCAATATCAGACCACCCCATAGATGCCGGAACCATGGCGGCATTTTGGGTGTTCTCCATCACTGCATAATCGATGGAATCGCCTTCAATCGCTGCAAACTCTTCGGCATCGGGGTGGAAGCGCGTGCCTTCTTCACGGCCCTTTGCGACCGAGGCCAAAACCGCTTCAGCCATAGCCGGGCGGTGCTCGGATAACTCCTCCAGCAATTGACCGGCGCGAAAAACGAAAATTCCGCCATTCCATGCATAGCCGCCATCGGCAAGAAACGCCTTGGCGCGCGCCAGATCTGGCTTCTCGACAAAGCGCTCGATTACAAAACCATTTTCAAGAGCCTCGCCCCGCTTAATATAGCCATAGCCGGTTTCAGGGCGGTCTGGCGTGATGCCAAATGCAACCAAGCGGCCCGCACGCGCTATTGCGGCGGCAGAGGCGGCGGCGGCTGTAAATGCGGCCTCATCCGCGATGTGATGATCGCTAGGGCAAACCAGCATGATCGCATCGGGATCAATACGCGCTGCGGCCAGTGCAATCGCTGGCGCAGTGTTGCGCGCGGCAGGCTCAACAATAATCGACAAGCCCGACGCCGGCGCTTGCGCTTCGATCAAATCGACATGAGCGGGCCCTGCAACGACCATCGGCGCAGCAAATTGCGCAGGATCTGACGCGCGCTCACAAGCGGCACGAAACAACGTGCGTGTCCCGAGCAAAGGCAAAAACGGCTTCGGCTTGTCCTTGCGGCTCTTGGGCCACAAACGCGTGCCGCTGCCGCCGCACAGGATCACTGGATGGATAATATTGGCGCTCATAATATCGCAGCTATAGCGCCATTGGATTGGCAAAGCGTTACAATCCCAGAATATTTATCGCGCGCAATGGGTTTCAATGCCGGGCTAACCTCCGATAAAATCAACTTTATAGCCATAGCGCGCCTCCACCGGCTGACCGGCTGCATTGGTTGCTGGGTTAAATCGAATTTTCTGCTTCACTAGGCTGCAGACCAAGCCTGTTGTCATGCTATCGACCCCGCTGCTCGCCACGCTGCAACGGCTCGCAGTGCCATCCGGCATGACCGTGAAGTGGACAATGACCGACTTGCCAAAGCGGGTTTTGCGTCCGCCCTCAGGTACTGGAAAATCGCGCGCAGTGTTCAGTTCGCCAGAGCGCACCGATGGTTTGGTGACAGCAACACGGTCATTCCCGCGCCCTGATCCGCTATTGCCGCTGCCTGTGCCCTCTCCCGTGCCAGCTGCCCCCGTGCCCTCGCCCTTATCCTTAGCGCCCGAGCTTCTGGCTGTGCCTGTGGAGGTGGCGCGCGGGGCAGGCTTATCCTTCTTCAGTTTAATCGGCGGGTCAGGCTCTTTTGTGTCTTGCGGCACAGCCTCTTTGCCAGGATCGCCTTGCGCGCCTGCATCGGGCTCGGGCTCCACCTCTGGGGGCGGCGGAGGCAAGGGCTCCTCCGGCGGCGCTGTAACCGTCACGGTAAACGCTTCAAGAACATCGCGTTCCACAGCGCCGGTTACATCAGGCACCAATGCCCGTGCCAAGAAATACAGGCCAACCACATGGCCTATCACGATTGCCGCAATGATCGCCGGCTTTGGACGGCGAGAAACCTGGGAATAGCCCTGATTGCGCAAAGAGGTCTCCCTTTAGAAAGTTGGCCTAAGCATCATTGCCCAAGCATCCGCTTTTAAACCCATAGC
The DNA here is from genome assembly GCA_937950385.1 of uncultured Altererythrobacter sp. GTDB lineage: Bacteria > Pseudomonadota > Alphaproteobacteria > Sphingomonadales > Sphingomonadaceae > Erythrobacter. Next base: position 7,813 of record CALFEA010000037.1, read on the forward strand.
GCGAAAGGAAGGCTGTGAAAATGCAACAACTTAGCAACCGCTTTTCCTCTGCGCGATTTGGGCATGGCCTCAGCCTGCGTAGCCAAGGCACTTCGCTTGCCATTTCCTTAGGCACGGGCGCAGTATTCTGCATGCTCGCAATATTGTGTATTGCCGCCACCCGTTTTGAGGAGCCGATTGCGACCATTTGGATACCCAATGCCGTCATTGCGGCATTCCTTCTCCACACGGGGCATGACCGCGCAAATCCGCTGTGCTTCGTTGCTGTTTTCATTGGCAGCGCCCTGGCCAATTGGTTTTCCGACTTTCCACCAATCCACGTTCTGGCTTTTGCCGCCGCCAATACGATTGAAATATTCGTGGCGGTATTTGCGGCAAGATATCTGTGCGATGGCCGCCCCAATTTCGAAAATGTCAGCCACCTTGCCCGGTTTGTACTGGCCGGAGGATTGCTAGCCCCTGTTGTCTCCAGCACCATCGCTATGTTCGCGATTAGCATGGATGGCACGCTTGCGCTGAGCAGTTGGATCAGCTGGTTCCTGTCCGATGCGATTGGCATGATCATCGTGGTGCCATTGATTTTGCTGACAGTGGATGCCGTGAAGCAAGGACGCTCCATTTCGCGCAATGAATGGGTAGAACGCGCCGGGCTATTATTGGCCGGGGCGATAGCGACCTTGCTGGTATTCTCGCAAGACACCTATCCTCTCATGTTCCTCATCACGCCTATTGTGCTCATCCATTCCTTCCGTTGCGGCACATTGGGAAGCGCGGTTTTTGTGACGGTTGCCTCGTGTATTGCTGCCATCATGTCGTGGAATGGATACGGTCCAGCCAGTGCTGCGGCACCTTCTCTTGAAGAAAAATTACTGATCTTGCAGTGCTTTATGGCTGCCAATTTTCTGGTCGGCGTGCCTGCGGCCGCAGTCCTTTCTGGCCGCGAGAAACTGACGAAAGCATTGGCCGCGAACGAACAGGCTTTGGCGCTGCTTGCCGACAATATTTCCGATGCAGTCTTCCGCTATGACCTTGATGGAATATGCACATATGTCTCGCCATCTGCCCATGAGACATTGGGCGCAGATCCGCAGCAGTTTCTAGGTCAACGCGCCAGCAGCCGCATGCACCCTGACGCGCGCGATGCAATTGTAAATGCCGAGAGCAGATTGCTGTCAGGTGAAAGCGATAGAGAGCGCCTCACTTACCGCCGATTTATCGATGATGATGACGGGCGTGCGGTCTATTTAGAATCCGATTGCAAGCTTGTGCGCAACGCTGAGACGAATTTGCCTGAGGCAATCGTGGTCTCAACCCGCAATGTGACCGAGCGGATTGAGTTGGAGCACGCATTGCGCGGCGCTCGCCAGGATTCGGAGCAAGCAACGCGCGCCAAGTCTGAATTTCTTGCCAATATGAGCCATGAGATCCGCACACCAATGAACGGTGTTCTCGGCTTTGCAGAGCTTATGCTTCATAACGACCTTGATCCAGAACAGCGGCGTCAGGTTGAGCTAATCGTGCAATCTGGCCGTTCGATGATGATGCTGCTGAACGACATTCTCGACCTATCTAAGATCGAGGCGGGTCAAATTGAAATCGATCGCCAGCCAGTCTCGCTGGAGCATCTGCTCAACAATTGCGCTCAATTGCACCTCGGTACGGCTGAGCGAAAGGGAATCGAGCTGACAGTCGCCAAGTTTGAAAGGCGTGTCGAAACCATTTCAGATAGCCAGCGTCTGCGTCAGATCGTACTGAATTTGGTTAGCAACGCGGTCAAGTTCACAAACAAGGGTTCGGTTACGATCCGCTGCACATTGGATGGCGATTTGGTGCGGATCGCGGTTAGCGATACCGGCGTTGGTATTGATAAGGACCGGCTCGCGCGGGTTTTCCGTCCATTTTCGCAGGCCGATCATACGACAGCCCGGCGTTTTGGCGGCACGGGATTGGGCCTTTCGATCAGCCGCGAGCTTGCCGAATTGCTGGACGGATATATCGAGGTGGAAAGCGAGGTAGGCACAGGGTCATGCTTCACTTTGACGCTGCCGTTTATCGAAGTGGCAGAGCCCATGGATGAGCCGGCAGAGATCAGCGAAGACATCGTGGATTTCAAACAGAGCGGCCTGTTGCCGCCTGCCTGTCACATCCTGCTGGTTGAGGATCATGACATCAACCGCTTGCTCGTGCGCACCATGTTGGAGCGTTGCGGACAGCGCGTCTCCACCGCCAATAATGGCCACCAAGCGATCGCCAAAGTGCTGGAAGCACAATTGCACGGTGAGCCCTATGATCTGGTGCTTATGGATATTCAAATGCCAGAATGCGACGGCCATCAAGCCACGCGCATTATCCGCGAGGAAGGCATACGCAGCGACACAATGCCGATCATCGCGCTCAGCGCAAATGCCTTTCCCGAAGATGTCGCCGCCTCCAAAAAGGCAGGCATGCAGGCGCACATCCCCAAGCCGCTGGTCTTTACCGATTTGGTCGCCGCCTTGCAGCGCTGGTTGCCGGTAAGGATCGTCGACACCCAAAGTGAATTCGCAGGCACTGAAGAAACATACAGCGCCCAAAACCCCCACGGGGATGACATACGCCAAAGGCTAGAGGATGATTTTGGCAAAGCGCTAACCGTGCCGGATCACGTGCCTTCGCCCGCTCTTCAAGTGCAATGGCAACAGCGGCGCACCGAGGCGTTGGACGCAATTGATACCGCCTTGCGCGATGGGCAATTAACGGGGCCCTTAGGTGATGAGCTGGCGACTTTGGTGCATAAGCTTGCAGGAACAGCGGGTATGTTTGGCGAGGAAAATCTCGGCGAAAAGGCCGCGGCTTTTGAACGCGCATTGCGATCTGGCGTCGGACATGATGTGCGCGCCCAATTGGCCCGCGAGCTGCTGGAGGCGGCTTAGTCTAAAGCACCCCAACAGCAAAACGGCGGAGCCCGCTAAGGCCCCGCCGTCTTGTCTCGGTTAATGCTTGATACGAATTAGAATTCGTAGCGTGCGCCGATTTGCAGACGCCATGCCGACGCAGAGGTCGAGATGTTGCGGTTGTCGTTCGGGTTGAAGTCCGAAACATTGTATTCCCCATTCGGGCCAACGCTCACGTCCGCAACATCAACCAGCGAATTGCGGAAAATCACGCGGTTCGCTTTGCTATCGACGAAGTTGAGGAAGTTGTCGAAGTCGAGGAACAGTTCCAAACGATCATCAACCAATCCGGTCGCACTGCCAATGAATGGCAATTCCTGGCTAAAGCGCAGATCAAGATCATAGGACCAAGGATTGCTGCAGGAGTTGCGCGCGATTGTTTGACCTGGAGTGAACTTGCAACCAGATGCCGCGACATAATCGACAATCGATTGAATATCTGCATCAGTGCCGCCGACATTTGGATCACCCACACCGGTTGGTACGTAGAGCAGCGCATTCTCGCTACCCGAGCGCGAGTCCGCAAAGTCACCGCTTCCGTCAAATGTCAGGCTGTAAGGACGGCCTGAACGCGCACGGAAGAAGATGCCGAGCGATGTAGTATAGTCGCCGAAGAACTCCTCGCGGAAGCTGACAGCTGCAGTGATGTTGTGCTTGGTCTCAAAGTTCGATGTCGAGTTCGCTGGGTTCTGACGATCAAATGCTGCCGAACGGTCAAAGTTCGACGTCGCCGTTGAACTGCCGACATCACGGTAGTTTTCTGAATCGGTATATGCATAACCGAAGCGGAAGTTCACCGAACCACCATCTGTCAGCAGGCCAGCGAAACGCTTAGACAACAACACGGAAGCAATGTGGCTGTCATAATCACGGCCATTGGTCAGTTGGATGAAATCATCAATGCCCGTTGCAAAACATGCCGGTGAAACATTTGTGTAGGTTGGCGGCGTTCCGCCAGTGCCTTGCAATTGTGCATCACAACCAGCTGCCAATGGATCAATCGCAGCGTAGATTGGGCGGCCATCCACAGTGAAGCCATTATTGCCCTGCCTGATGTCAATTGTCTGCGCCAAATCGACAAAGTTCAGCGGGTTATTGAACCGGCTATAGATATAGTCGAGGTTCAATTTCCAGTCGCTGAAAAAGCCAGTTTCCGTGCCGAAGTTGGTGCTGAAACCAAGGTTTGCACGGGTAACAACCGGTACTTTGAAGTCTGGATCAGTCGACTGAACATCGGCTCCGCCGCGCGCTGCACTGTCTGAACCCGATTGCCTTACGCACTGCGGAAAGCCTGCGAAATTGCCATTGGCATCCAGCGCATTGGTCGGACGGTCCGCCGCGTCACAGAATACCGAGGTACCCAATGCCGAAGAGAAGCCATTGTTCGAAAATGCGTTGGAGAAGAACACAACCGGATCGCCGCCTGTGAACATACCAACGCCGCCTGTGATGCGCGAACCAGACAGGAAACCGTCATTATCGAAATCATAGGTTGCAGACAGACGCGGCAGGAATACCGGATCAATCTTGCCAAAGCTGTTGGCATTGGTGAAGCCGTAACGCTCAGCAAATAGCGGATTGGCGCGCGGTGCGTCACCAGCATAAAGCTGGGCACGGATACCGGCTGTGATGGCCAATTGGTCAGTCGCCTGCCAATCATCTTGAGCATAGAACGAATAGATCGTCCGGCCAAAGGTTGCAGCCGCCTCGTTAATGTCGCCTGTTGGCGTCGCATTGATGTCAGCTGCGTAGGAGTTGCCAGCAACAATATCGTCGGCATCAGGGAAGAAACCAAAGCCAGTTGTCAGAACGCCGTTTTCGAAATCATCCAAATTGGAGAAGTAAAGCGAGCCCGTCGCGTTGATTGCGAAGAGGTTGTAGATTTCCAAATCATTGATCTCAGCACCAATTTTGAACTGGTGGTCTTGCGCATCAATGTTGATCTGGAACTTAGCTTGATCAATCGAGCTTTCCAGCGCGTTGGCCGAGCGGAAAATGCCTGGGCCTGTGCTGAACGTGCCTGTGTCACCGTCAGGGCCAACATTGCCAACGACCAAGCGCACTGTAGGATTGTCGGATTGTGCTTCACCAAAGCCTACAGGGCCTTGAACGTCTGAAACATTGGCGCGGCTGAGGCGCAGCTCAGTCGACACTTTGTCGCTCCAATCAGAATAAAGACGCAGCGAGTAATAATCACTCTGTGTGCCCTCATCTTCAAAGCTATTCAGGCCGGTGATGTTGTCGCCGCCAAAGTCATCTTCAACATTGGTTTCATCAAGACGCTGATAAGTCGCTTCAACACGGTGATCGCCAAGGTAGGCGTCGAGCCGGCCGAAATAGCGAACGCTGGATTCTGGCAAGGTGGTCGGATAGCCACCAATATCTTGGCCATAAACACGGTTCGCAATATCGGCGAAACGGTCGAAATCAGCTTGGGTGGCGAATTGTGCTTCATTGGCAAAGCCTGCGCCCGATGGGCCAAAGTCATTGGCATCGCCCAGATCGACTTCTTCATAGCCTGCTGAGAAGAACAATTTGTCGGGAACGATTGGGCCAGACAATGTCGCGCCCCAGCGCTTTTCACTACCAGAAGACAAATTCGAAACGCTGCCATCAGGACGTACCAGCGTGTTCGCCAACATGCTGTCATTGTAATAGGTATAGAACGCTGAGCCGGAAAACTCATTGCCGCCTGCTTTTGTAACAACGTTAACAAGGCAGCCGGTGAAATCGGAATATTCGACGTCGAACGGGGCAAACTCAACAGAGGTTTGCTCAATCACGTCGAATGGCAAAGGCAGCGAGTTGCGTGCAGCAAACGGCGTGCCGTTCAGGCCAAACACGTCGGCTTGGACGATGCCATCAACAGTAAAAGTGTTCGAACGGTCATTGCCGCCGAGGCAGGAAATCCGGTCGACTTCATTGGCACGCTCAAGGCTGACGCGCGGGTCGAGGCGGATAATGTCGCGAACATCGCGGCTGATCGATGGGAATGCTTCGAGCTCTTCAGTGCCGAATGCAACGCCTGGACCAAC
>CALFEA010000038.1 GCA_937950385.1 uncultured Altererythrobacter sp.
CCCTATGGGATGCATCCAATTTGGAAGAGCTATGGCAGGAAGAATTGTGGGGCACGGATGCGGAAGCCACCGCTCAGCGCGAAGCACGAGAGGCCGATTTTATGGCAGCGTTTCAGTGGATGAAATTGGCGCGCAGCTAACCCGCCAAACTCTATTCAGCCAGCACCCAATCCGCCACTTGGCCCGCCACATCATTAGCGACCCGGTTTAAGGCTGCACCTACATTGCCAGCTTTGGGTATAACGCCTGCCTCGCTTGCTTCAAAACGGCGCGTTTCAATATTGCCCTGAGCATTCATGCGCTCGGCATCAAATCGCACCACGGCAGAGCCATTGGTCGCATCATAGCCGAATTCGCGCAAAGTCCCTTGCAAACGCGGCCCGCCGCCGCTGGTCGCGACATCCGCTTCAACAATCAAACGCTGACTGCGCGCACGCAAGGTTTCGGCCATTAGCCGGCGGAACAAGCGCGCTGGCTTTTCGACCCAAACCCCGTCCTTTAAGTAAGCAATTTCGGTCTCGGACACTTGCACAGGCACGCGCACAACATCGATCTTTGCAGGCACATTGGGAATCATCACCGTCAAAGCTTGGCCGCGCACACCGCTGCGCTGCGTACCGACCGGCGCTTTATCTGATGCGGTAAGGTTCAACAGACTGGCCGGCGGTTCAGATGCGAGACTGACACAGCCCGACAGCATCGCGGCCCCGGCCAATGCACCGATTATCCGAGGCGAGAAAAAAGCTGGCATTTCAAATGTCCTCATGGCTCATAATCCGGCAAGGTTTGGCCTTCGACGAGCGAGCCAATGCCTTGGTTTTCCAGACGTTCGGTAACCTTGCGCAGCGCCTTGCTGGTGGCGCGCACATCTTCCAAAGTCGCGGTTAGAGATGGCAAGGTTTCCTGATTGACCGTGCTTGCCGCTGGTCCGACCTCGTCCAAAACCTTGGTCAAAGCTGCGGCGGTTTTGGACAATTCATCGGCCGTTTTCGATGCGCTCGCCATGGTGCTGCGCAATTCTTCAGAAAGCGCAGGTGCCTCTTCATTCAGCATCACATCTGTGGATCCCATCACTTGCTCAAATGCAGCAAGCGCGCCTTGCGCTTCGGTCAATGTCCCTTCGAGCTGGACCAAAGTTGTGCCCAATTGCGGCGCCGATGATGCCAAGCTTTCTGCAATGCGATTGGCGTTTTGGGTCAGCTCATTGGCATTGCCCGTCAGCGCATTGGTGTTTTTGAGGATCGCGGAAATCTCTGTCTGGTTTTTGTCATCCAGAACCTGCGTCAGCCGCTCAGTCAATGTCGCAAGGCGCTCCAGCAGCAGCGGCGCATTAGCAACAATTTCGCCAAAACCGCCGCGCCCCGGCGGGATCACAGGCAGGCCATCAGGGCATGCAGTGGTGTCGCAAGTGATCGGCGGCGCGCCCTTTACTGCGCCATCCAAAAGAATTGTCGAAACGCCGGTAAAGCTTGCTTGCACCGTGGCCGTGGTACCGACCAGAACCGGCACTTTATCGTCGATCTTGATGCGCACGCGCACGAACTCGGGATCTTTATCCCACAATTCTATTCCATTGACCTGGCCTACAGGAACACCGGAAAAGGACACTTGGCTACCGCGCGCAAGCCCCTCAACAGACTGTTTGAACAATATGTCATATTCGTTCTGATCGCCTTGGCCCAGCCTTGCGAGCCAAACGACAAAAGCCGCCAGCGCCGCCAGTAAAACCAGCGTCACAATACCCACCCAAACATGATTTGCGCGTGTTTCCATCGTGTTTACCTAATCCCTTGTCTGGGACGTTTTGTCCATGGGCGAGCGATCATTTTCCGCCGCCTGTTTTCTGGCCGCGCTCTTGGCTGGCCAAAGCCGCACGTCCGCGCGGACCGTTGAAATATTCATTGATCCACGGGTGATCGGTCTCCAGCAATTCAGGGATCGTGCCCACTGCGATCACTTGCTTGTCCGCCAGCACAGCCACGCGGTCGCAAATTGCATAGAGAGTGTCGAGATCATGGGTGATCAGAAAAACCGTCAGTCCAAGCGTCTCTTTTAGCTCTCGGGTCAGGCGGTCAAATGCTGCCGCACCGATCGGGTCAAGGCCCGCGGTCGGCTCATCCAAAAACAGCAATTCCGGGTCGAGAGCCAGCGCCCGCGCCAAACCTGCCCGCTTGCGCATGCCGCCCGACAATTCCGATGGGTATTTGCACGCCGCCTCTTCAGGCAGGCCGGAAAGGATGACTTTATAACGCGCAATCTCCTCACGCATTTGAGCCGATAATTCAGGATAGAATTGCTTGAGCGGAACTTCGACATTTTCGCCCACCGTCAGCGTGGAGAATAAGGCCCCGCCTTGGAACAATACGCCCCAACGGTTGCGCACGCCGATCTCTTCATCAGGGCGCGCCTGAGTGATGGAGCGGCCAAACACTTCTATGTCACCGGCGCTCGGCGTTTGCAGTCCGATGATGGAGCGCATGAGAACAGATTTGCCCGTGCCCGACCCGCCCACAACGCCAAGGATTTCGCCGCGCTTGACCTCTAGAGCGAGGTTTTGATGGACGACTTGTTCGCCGAAACGGTTCTCGAGCCCCTCCACCACAATCGGATGCTCTCCGCGAAAGCGCTCGTGAATTTTCGGCGCTCGCTCACGCGGGGTTTGATCCAGCATTTGATCGACAAGCTGGTTAACCAGCGGGACGTCATCTTGATCGCTCTTGCTCATGACGCGCCCCTTAGCCCCAGCCGATTTCGGTGAAGAACACAGCGAAAAACGCATCCAATACGATCACTGCAAAGATTGCTGAGACCACGGCAAAAGTCGTGCGTTTGCCGACTTCTTCAGAATTTCCGCGCACCTGCATGCCGTGATAACAGCCCGCCAGTCCGATGATCAGGCCGAACACTGGCGCTTTGATCAGCCCCACCCAAAGGTCGAATGTCGGCACCACTTCTTTAATGCGCTCGATGAAAGTCCAAAACGGGATCCCAAGCAGCATATCACCCACAACCGCGCCGCCAATAATTGCCATGATAGAGGCGTAAAAGCCGAGCAAAGGCATCATCAAAACGGCTGAAAGCATGCGAGGTATGACCAAGGCCTCTACCGGCGAAATACCGATAGTGCGCATTGCATCCACTTCCTCGGTCAGCTTCATCGTACCGATTTCAGCGGCAAAGGCGCTGCCCGAACGGCCCGCCACCATGATCGCAGTCATCAGCACGCCCAGCTCGCGCAGGGTAATCCGCCCGACCAGATTGATCGTCAAAGTCTCTGCGCCAAATTGCTGCAATTGCACCGCGCCTTGCTGGGCGATCACAATTCCAATCAGAAAGCTCATCAAGCCAATAATCGGTAGCGCATCAACTCCCACCAGCTCTGTCTGGCGAACCAGAGCGCGCATGCGGAACCGGCGCGGATTGCGAATGAGCGCGCCAAGGGCGGTCAATATCTGGCCTAGAAACCCTACAACCGATAGCAGTCCAGCACAGGCGCCCATGACCCAGTCGCCCAAATTTTCTGGGACGCGCTGCCAAAAGGGGAGTTCGGGCGGGACCATATCCGCCTCATGTCCGGCATTGATGACCGCATTGATAAGCCGCTGAGCCCGCTCATTTGCGCCGATGATATTTGCGCCATGCTCATCTGCAAGGCGGCAAGCGACCCAAGCGCCAACAGTATCGATTTCTGAAACACCCGACAGATCGATCGTGGCAATCGGGCCCTCTATGGCGCGCAGAGCATCGTCAACTTGGGCGATGCTGGAAACGCGGTAGGGGCCAGAAAGTGAAAGCGTGGCCCCATCTGGCAAGGCCCCATCTGGCAAGGCGCCGTCTGGCGCGCCATCAAGAAGGGCAAAGTCGGCAAACTCACTCATAAGACACCCGATATGCGGGGAAATGCAGCGCTTAACAAGTCGCGCAGGGGTCTTTGTGTGCGTTTGTGCCCACAAGCGGCGCAATGAGGCGTTGCACGGGCGTGGGCACGGTGGCATGTGTTTTGGCGAAATTCAGGCCTCATGCGCCAAAATAAAAAGCACATACGAAAATGACATTACCCACCACTTTTAACCCCGCTGATATTGAAACGCGCTGGTACCAGCATTGGGAAGAAAAGGGCCTGTTTCGCCCTGAACGCCCGGATGCAAAACCTTATACAATCGTGAACCCTCCGCCGAATGTCACCGGCAGCCTGCATATTGGTCATGCGCTCGACAATACGCTTCAGGATATTGTGATCCGTTATGAACGTATGCGCGGCAAGGATGCTTTGTGGGTGGTTGGCACAGATCACGCAGGGATCGCCACGCAAATGGTGGTGGAGCGCCAGCTTGAGGAACGCCAAGACAAACGCACCAATTACAGCCGCGAAGATTTCGTCGACAAAGTCTGGACTTGGAAAGAGGAAAGCGGCGGCACGATTACCAAGCAGCTGCGCCGCCTTGGCTGTTCGATGGATTGGTCGCGCGAACAATTTACGATGGACCCGCATTTCACCGATGCGGTGCTCAAGACCTTCGTTGATCTGTATAATGATGGGCTGATTTACCGTGACAAACGGCTGGTCAATTGGGACCCGAAGCTAAAGACAGCAATTTCCGATCTTGAGGTGGAAACACAGGATTTGAAGGGCAGTTTCTGGCACTTTAAATATCCGCTGGAAGATGGCGTTACTTTGGCTGATGGCCGCGACTATATCGAGGTTGCCACCACGCGCCCTGAAACCATGCTCGCCGATATGGCGGTAGCGGTGCATCCGACGGACGAACGCTATGCCAGCGTTGTTGGCAAGCATGTCGTCCTGCCGATCACTGGCCGCAAAGTTCCGATTGTTGCCGATGAACACGCCGATCCAGAATTGGGCAGCGGTGCGGTGAAAATTACACCGGGCCATGATTTCAACGATTTCGAAGTCGGCAAGCGCGCAGGCATTGCCGCTGGCGATATGCTCAATATGCTCGATGGAGAGGGCAATGTTTGCCAAACATCGGACGCGCTTGTGCCGGACGAATTTCTCGGGCTTCACCGCTTCAAACGCGATAAAGTAAACGGTGCGCGCGAGTTGGTGATTGAGCGGTTGAAAGAACAAGGCTTCCTCATCCCGCACATCACCAAGACGAAAAAGGGCGAAGAGGTTGAGCTCGACGCAGAGCCGCGCACCATCGCAACGCCATTTGGCGACCGCGGCGGCGTGGTGATCGAACCGTGGCTGACCGATCAATGGTATGTCGATGCGGAAAAGCTTGCGGCGAAACCGATTAAACAGGTCAAGTCGGGCGAAATTGAGATCATCCCTCAGACTTGGGAGAAGACTTTCTTCAATTGGATGGAGAATATCCAGCCGTG
>CALFEA010000039.1 GCA_937950385.1 uncultured Altererythrobacter sp.
GAAAAGATTGGTACAGCCGAACTTGCACGCACAACAAATTCAGCCGTGGATCAAATTCGTCAGAACACGCCGACCATCACAATGCGCGCATTTATAAATAATGATGGTTTGAAAGATGTGCTTGACCGTATGATCGACCGCAGCACATTGTCGGAATATGCCCGAAAATATGGATTAAGAGCTGGGGATAACCTCGTTAATAGCGAGATTATGCAAATGCCGGCATTCCGCGGACCAGACGGCAACTTTTCTCAAGCCGCCTATGAAAGTGCATTGGTTCAGCGCAGCCTAACAGATGCACTTGTGCGTAATGATTTGATGCAAGGCCTTTTGAATGATCAAATGACGCTAACCGCAGTGCGCGGGGCGCGCATGCCAAACAAATTTGCGAAACGTTATGCCGGTTTGCTTAGCGAAAGCCGCAAAGGCTCAATCGCATTCATCCCTAGTGGTGTTTTTGCGCCCAAAGATGACCCGAGCGATGAACAGCTCAAAGCATTTTATGCCGCCAATACTACAAAGTATCTGCGCCCCGAACGCCGCACCGTTCGCTTTGCAACATTCGGTGCAAAGAATATCGATGCCCGCACGGCGCCGACAGATGCAGAAATTGCTGCACGATTTGAGCGCGACAAAGCGGAATACGCAGCATCAGAAAACCGGAGCTTTACCCGCGTGATTGTCCCCACAGAAGATGCGGCCAAGGCGATCAAGGCCAAGGCTGAAAGTGGAGCAGCCTTGAGCGCAGTGGCGCAAGAAGCTGGGTTTAGTGCATCTGAAGTTGCTGCAACAGACCAAGCTGGCTATGCCGCTGACACAAGTGCCGCCGTTGCTGCTGCAGCATTTAAAGCTGCGCGCGGATCCATTGCCGATCCGGTTCGCGGTACGCTGGGTTGGCATGTGACGCGCGTCGATAGCGCAGAAAAACGCGCCGCACGTTCATTGGCAGACGTTACACCTGAGATCCGCACTGCTCTTGCACAAGAGCTGCAAGTCAAAGCTCTGGCTGATCTGAGCGCCCGTATCGAAGAAGAAGTCGACGGCGGTACGCCCCTCACCGAGATCGCAAAGGATTTGGGTGTTGAGGTTACGACCACCAAGCCGCTGACCGCGGATGGACGCGTTTACGGCACAGCCCAAGAAACCGCACCGCAAGAATTGGCCGGTGCGCTCAAAACCGCTTTCGAAATGGAAGAAGGTGAGCCGCAATTGGCTGAGATCACGCGCGGCGAGACATTCTTGATTTTCGAAGCGGATGAAATCACTGAAAGTTCAACAGCGCCGCTCGATGAGATCAAGGATCAAGTCATCGCCGGTTGGAAATTGGACGAAGGTGCTAAGCTGGCCAAGGCAGCCACTGATCGCATCTTAAAGCGTATGGCTGGAGACAGCTCATTAAGCGCGGCAGTTGGCAAAGAAGAAGAACGCTTGCCGCCTGCTGAGAACGTCAACTTAAACCGCAGTCAAATTGTAGGTCAGGATCGCCAAGTTCCGCCACCGCTTGCCCTGCTGTTTTCAATGGCCACCGGTACAACTAAGAAACTGGAAGCGGCCAACAACCTTGGCTGGTTTGTCGTCGATTTGGATGAGATTTCAGCAGGCAGTGCAGAGGGCAATGATCAATTAATCGCTGCTGCCTCTCAACAATTGCAGGCCGCCCTACTGGCGGAATATACCCAGCAATTGACCGCCGCCATGAGCGAGGAAATTGGCGTTGAGCGCAATGATGCGGCAATCGAAGCTGTGCGCAAGCAATTGCTCGGCGAGACGTAATTTCTGGCAATGCCAAAAGGAACCGCGCCTCTAAACGCTGAACAGGCGTGCTGTGATCTTGGAGCGGGCAAGCCTTCACTTGTCTGGCGCAAAATCATTGCTGATACAGAAACGCCTGTGGGCGCAGCGGCCAAGCTAATCGAGGCTGGCCGAGGCGATTTTCTGCTCGAATCGGTAGAAGGCGGCGAGGTTCGCGGTCGTTATTCCTTGTTAGGGCTAGACCCTGATTTGGTATTCCGCGCCTCTCACAAATCTGCCGAGATGAACACAATCTGGCGTCATGACCGTGCTGCTTTTGCGCCGCTATCTGGCGATGGCCTCCAGGAACTGCGCAAACTGGTCGCATCATGCCGCATTGATGTGCCGCCCGAATTGCCGCCTGCCCTCGCCTGCATTGTCGGCTATTTCGGCTATGAAACGATCGGACTGGTTGAAGATTTACCGCGCGCCCCCGCTAGCCCGCTTGAACTGCCCGATATGCTGTTTGTCAGACCAACACTCATTCTTGTGTTTGACAGCCTTTCGGATGAGCTTTTTTGTGTGGCACCGATTTGGCCTATCGCGGATGCCAATGACCCAGCAATTGCTGTAGCTCAGGCTGGCGAGCGTATTGATGCCGCTTTGGCGCAGCTATCAAACGCGCCGGTCCCGCGCATGGATTCAGGCAATTTACCAACAATGGAATTATCCCCGGTCCTCGGCGCGGACGAATACAAATCACTGGTCGCTAGGGCTAAGAATTACATTCTTGCAGGTGACGTCTTCCAAGTGGTTTTGGCGCAGCGCTTTACTTGCCCCTTTCCGCTGCCACCATTTGCTTTGTACCGCGCTTTGCGGCGCGTGAACCCTTCGCCATTTTTGTATTTCCTCGACTTACCCGGCTTTGCTGTTGTTGGGTCAAGTCCTGAGATTTTGGTCCGAGTTCGGCCCAATGCAGCTGGCGACAATGAAGTCACAATTCGGCCCATAGCTGGTACGCGTCCTCGCGGAAGCACTGCGGCAGAAGATGACGCGAATGAGGCAAGCTTGCTCGCCGATGCAAAAGAGCGCGCCGAACACCTCATGCTCCTAGACTTGGGGCGTAACGATGTTGGGCGGGTGGCTGAACGCGGTTCGGTTGAGGTGACGGCTAGCTTCACAACCGAACGTTACAGCCATGTCATGCATATTGTCAGCAATGTGGTTGGTGCGCTTGCGCCAGAGCATGATGCGCTCGATGCCTTGTTTGCAGGCTTTCCCGCAGGAACGGTTAGCGGCGCACCCAAAATCCGTGCCTGCGAAGTTATAGCTGAATTGGAAAGCGAGACCCGAGGTGCCTATGCTGGCGGGGTTGGCTATTTCGCGCCCGATGGCTCCGTCGATAGCTGTATTGTTTTGCGAACAGCCGTGGTCAAAGACGGGGTTATGCATGTGCAAGCGGGCGCTGGTATTGTCGCCGATAGCGACCCCGACTACGAATTGGCGGAGTGCAAAGCAAAGGCTGGCGCGCTCATAGCCGCAGCAAAAGAGGCGGCGAAAGTTGCCAATGAAATAGGGTACGGACAATGAAGCCATTGGCATCACAGCGAACATTTTTAAGCGGGTCTATGGGTTTGCTCGCTCTCCTTTTGGTGTCCTGCAATCAGCAACCAACCGGCGAGCCGGTTATGCGCACAGAAATTGGCTCTGGCGAAATGGAAGAGATTGCAGCAGCCCCCTCGCCCCAGCCCAATGATTCCACCAAGGTCGAAGAGGTAAATCCCAACTCTGATTGCAAACCTGCCAATTTCGAGGGCGTTGCGCTAACTCATTGCGTCGCAGACCCATCCAAACACCGGATCACCACCGCGCTTCAGGATAAAGCAGGTAAACCGTTTCGTTCCTTGCGCGCTTATGCCGATGCGATCGGGCGCGAAGCGGACAATGTCGCCTTTGCCGTGAATGCTGGCATGTTCGATAAAAAGGGCGAGCCGCTTGGTTATTACGTCGAGAAATCGAAACGGACAGTCGAACTCAACCGCGGCGATGGCGCAGGCAATTTCCACATGAAGCCCAATGGTGTTTTCTATGGCAGCGGCGGTACGTGGCGTTCGACAAGCACGGAATGGTTCTTCAAAACTGTTAGGGACCGTCCGCAATTCGGCACTCAGTCTGGCCCAATGCTGGTTACTGGCAGTAATCTTCACCCTGAAATTGCAGAGAACGGTCCATCACGCGCGATCCGCAATGGAGTGGGCGTCGATGCGGCGGGCAAAGCGCATTTTGTGCTTTCTGAGGCTCCAATATCCTTTGGACAATTGGCGCGCTATTTTAAGGATGAGCTTAAGGTACAAAACGCGCTTTATCTTGACGGCAATGTGTCTGCGCTGTGGGATCCGGCAACAGATCGATTGGATGTTGGCGCTCCTATTGGCCCGATTATCGTTGTGACAAAACGCGAGGCAGGCGGATGAGCCAAGCCAACGATCCTGACATTCTCGTCATCGACAATTACGATAGCTTCACCTTTAACCTTGTCCATTATCTGATGGAACTTGGCGCAAATGTCCGAACAGTGCGCAATGATGCGATGAGCGCTGCTGAAGCATTGGCAACAAATGCGGCAGGGTTTCTCATTTCACCAGGGCCATGCACTCCCGATCAAGCAGGCATTAGCCTCGACCTGGTTGCGGCCTGTGCAGCGGCAGAAAAGCCGCTTCTCGGTGTGTGCCTGGGTCACCAAAGCATCGGCCAGCATTTTGGCGGCACAGTAAAGCGCGGCGGTCTGATGCATGGCAAAACTTCGCCTCTAACGCATGATGGCAGCGGTGTGTTTTCAGGGATACCATCACCCTTCAACGCCACACGCTATCATAGCCTTGTGGTCGAAGAACAAAGCGATAGCTTGCGCATCAATGCAACTTCGGATGACGGCTTTACGATGGGGTTTCACCATGCGCAGCTTCCCATCCACGGCGTGCAATTTCACCCCGAGAGCATTGCAACCGAGCATGGTCATGCACTGCTTGCAAACTTTATGAAAATTTGTGGCTTAACGCCTGAGAACTTACAAAAATGACGACTTTACCAATCAGTGACATGCCTCTTTCCGAAATTGAGGCCGAAGAGGCTTTTAACTCCCTGCTCGATGGGGAAACGAGCGAGGAAGAAATTGAGCGCTTTCTTATCGCTCTGTCTGATCGCGGGGAAACGGCTGAAGAAATCGCTGGAGCTGCGCGGGCCCTTCGTGCGCGCCTCATCCCCATTAACGCGCCTGACAATGCCATCGACGTTTGCGGAACGGGCGGCGATGGGCACCATACCTTAAATGTCTCAACCGCTGTTAGCTTAGTTGTCGCTGCATGCGGAGTGCCTGTTGCAAAACACGGTAACCGTGCCGCCTCTTCGAAAGCAGGTGCAGCAG
>CALFEA010000040.1 GCA_937950385.1 uncultured Altererythrobacter sp.
CGTCAGCTATGAAATTCAGGTCAACAACACAGGCCAAAGGGTGGATGATACAACAATCGATATTCGCGACACTTTACCGCCAGACACCCGGCTCGTCGTTACAGGTGCAAACGCTTTTGAATTGGTCGATGGCGCAAATGCAAGCGGCCTAACGCTCAATTGGGCGGGTCCTTCTGATCCCGCTGATGGTGTTGAATTTTCAACTGACGGGACCGATTTCAGCTACACGCCTGTGCCAGATGCGCAAGGCGCAGATGATGCCATTACTCATGTCCGGTTTACTCCCACAGGTAGCCTAGGACCATCTGATGGAACCGATCAGCCCGGCTTCTCCATTAGGTTCCAGTCGATCATAAAGTAGCCCAGCCGCTGACTGCACACCTGCCAATAGCAAAAACCATTTTCCTACAACTGTGCCTTGTGCCTAATACGCTGACCTTCGATTCCCTTTCAGGAGGTTCCCCACATGAATGCCCCAACAGGCCCAATAGCCCGCAAACCGATCTTCGACACTGTCCGCCAATTTCTTGGCCGCAAGTTCAATCAATCCGAAGTCGACCGGCTGGATGATACAATTGACGCTGCGATTGGCGGGACGCATGGCTCCAGTCCCAAAAGCGCATCCACAAACGCGGTACGCAAATCCGATATTCGTACCATTGGCAAAGCTGGCACAGCCCTGATCAAGAAGTTCGAAGGCTGCGCGCGGCTGCGGCGCGATGGTCTGGTTGAGGCCTACCCCGATCCCGGAACAGGCGCTGATCCGTGGACGATTGGCTGGGGCGCAACCGGCAAAGGGATTGGCCCCGGCACGGTTTGGACACAGGGTGAATGCGATGCCCGCCTTACCCGCGATCTGATCCGCTATGCTGCAGATGTAGCCCGTGCGCTAAATGGTGCGCCGACCAGTCAGCATCAGTTCGATGCGCTCGTCAGCTTTCACTATAACACTGGCGCGATTGCCCGCGCGACCCTGACCAAGAAACATAAGAGGGGTGATTTTGCAGGTGCAGCGACAGAATTTAAGCGCTGGAACCGTGCTGGCGGACGCGAAATGCGCGGGCTGTCACGGCGGCGCAAGGATGAAGCGCAGCTTTATGTCAGTGGCTAAGCGGTCTTTGACGCGCCGTCTGAACCTGTGCCTGAAGCGCGGGCGATCTAGCTGCCAGGAAAACCCACGGGAGCGTTACTTGGCAAGCCCGCCGTTTTCTGAGCCGTTTCACTGGCATTCGCTTCCAGCTCAGCCTCTTTTACGCGCGGTTTAATCGCATTGGCGATCAGGCGGGATTGTTCTTCTGCTTCGATCCGAACCCAGCCTTCGCGGCCCAGTTTTTCCATCGGGCGGAAGCGCACCTTATATTGCATGCGCGGTGATCCTTCGACCCAATAGCCAAGGTAAACATAAGGCAATGCATCCGCCTGTGCGCGCCTCACATGGTCGAGTATGATGTAATTGCCAAGCCCCTCACGTGCGGTGTGCTCTGGGTCGTAAAAGCTGTAGATCATCGAAAGGCCATCGCCCTGACGGTCAGTTAGGCATGCGCCCACCAAGCGGCCCGGCTCGCCATTTTCTGTTGGCTCGCGATATTCGACCAAGCAGCTAGTGACGGGCGTATGCTCAACCATGTCGGCATAGTCCATCTCATCCATAGCGGCCATTCCCCCCTCGGGATGGCGCGCGCCGAGATATTTGAGTAGCAATGCAAATTGCTCGTCCGTTGCCCAAGGGCGACACTCGGTGGCGATCAAATCACCGTTCCGGCGCATATTTTTGCGCTGCGTTGCGGAAGGCTGAAACTCTTCTGCGACAACGCGTACAGATACGCATGCCTGACAGCCAAGGCAGCTGGGACGATAAGCAACGGTTTGGCTGCGGCGGAAACCGATACGGCCAAGCGCCTCGTTCAGTTGATCGGAATTTGGTCCCTTAAGCTCGGTAAAAACCTTGCGCTCATTGCGGTTAGGCAAATACGGGCAAGGCGCCGGGCTAGTGACGAAAAAGCGAGGGAAACGAATCGGAGCAGTCACGGAAGCTGGCAGTTCCCTATTAAGCGCCCGAAAATCCATAAGAATCGTGGAACGTCGTTGAACAGAGACAAACTATGCATGAGGAGCCCCATTCGTTAAAGGGCTTTAACCACGAAAAAACGCAAAAAAGGTCCAGTTTGAACCAATCAATCTTTTCAAATCAGTTCAATTCAACGGGCTCAACTGTGTATCCCCGTTCACGCAAGGTGCTAACCAAAGCGTCCAATTGGTCACGATCGCGCGCCTCGCATTCAATATCTGTGATGAGGCCCTTGGCTGGCAAACCGGTGAAAATCCGTTGGTGATATATCTCGATGATATTGACGTTATGCGCGTCAAACTCGCGCATCACTTTGAACAATGCGCCGGGCCTATCCTGCAATGTCACACGCAACCGCGCCAGCCGCCCCTGCCGCGCCAAATCGCGTAGCAGCACATTGGCGAGCAGGCGCGTATCAATATTACCGCCGCACAAAACCAACCCGATTGTTTTGCCCTTAAAGCGCTCTGGATTGGCGAGCACGGCTGCCAGACCGGCTGCCCCTGCCCCCTCAACAACTGTTTTCTCAATTTGCAGTAGCAAGGACACCGCGCGCTCCAGCATGTTTTCTGGAACAAGCAGAATATCATCGACCAGCGCATCGACGATCCATGATGTAAATGCACCGGGCGCTTTTACTGCGATACCCTCGGCCAGAGTATCCCCGCCGCAGGCCAGCGCTTTGCCGTTCACCTTATTGTGCATGCTAGGATAAAGCGCGGCTTGCACGCCCACCACATCCATATCCGGTTTCAATGCGCGGGTGACAGTGGCCATGCCCGACATCAGCCCGCCGCCGCCAATGGGTGTAACTATACAATCCAAATCGGGCTGGTCCTCTAGCATTTCGAGCGCAACGGTGCCTTGGCCAGCGGCCACATGCGGATGATCAAAAGGATGGACAAAAGTCAGATCGAGCTCTTTTTCAAGCTTCAACGCATGGGCGTAGGCTTCGTCAAAAGTCTCCCCCTCCAACACAACTTTGCCGCCAACGCTTTCGGTTTGCATGATCTTCACCGTGGGGGTCGTGCGGGGCATAACAATAGTGACCGGCACACTTAGGCGTGTTCCGTGATAGGAAAGGCCTTGGCTGTGATTGCCCGCAGAGGCTGCTATCACGCCGCGCTCTCTTTTATACGGGTCCATTTGCAACAAAGCGTTCAGCGCCCCGCGCTCTTTATAAGCCGCGGTAAATTGCAAGTTCTCAAACTTGAGCCAAATTTGCGCGCCGGTAATATTGGACAAGGTCTGCGAATGCATCATCGGCGTGCGCACCACCGCATCACCAATACGCGCAGCAGCTGCGCGAACATCATCGAGGGTCAAAGCGCTGAGCGCCGCATCGGAACTGGCAAAGGCCTTAAGGCTAGTCATAATCTGATGCGCGTTACGTCTTTGAGCGCGCCCCTGCAATGGGGCATAGAGGCGTTTTCGGTTGCATCGAGGCAAATTGGATTTAACTCCAATCCCCATGAGCAATTTTGAAACTGTCGCATTTTTGGGTTTGGGCGTCATGGGTGCCCCTATGGCGGGCCATTTGGCCGCAGCCGGTTACCGGGTGATCGCCTATAACCGTACGCACTCTAAGGCAGAGGCTTGGCTGGCGGAACAACAGGCGAAAGGGCATGACGTCGCAATTGCCGCTACCCCGGCTGAGGCTGCGCGCGAGGCAGGAATAGTATTCGCCTGTGTTGGCAATGACGAGGATTTGCAGAGCGTCGCATTTGGTACGCACGGCGCGCTTGATGCGATGGCATCGGGCACGCTGTTTGTTGATCACACTACGATATCTGCAAACATGGCCCGATTGGTCGATAGTGAAGCAAAGGCCCGCGGTCTTGCCGCAATCGATGCGCCAGTATCGGGCGGTCAAGCAGGCGCAGAAAATGGTCAGCTGGCGATTATGTGCGGCGGTAGCACGGAGGCGGTGGCCCGCGCCACGCCCGTGATGGATGCCTATGCCAAATCCATCGTGCATGTTGGTGATGCTGGCGCAGGGCAAACGGCCAAAATGGCAAACCAAATGTGTATCGCGGGCGTTTTGGCGGGGCTTTCGGAGGCAATCCGGCTGGCCGATGCGGCGGGCCTCGACATGGACAAAACCTATGAAGCGATATCCGGCGGCGCGGCGCAAAGCTGGCAAATGAACAATCGGTGGGAAACCATGTCCAAGGGCGAGTTTGATTTCGGCTTTGCGATTGATTGGATGCGCAAGGATTTGGGCTATGCCCTGGATGAAGCGCGCGGCCTTGGGCTGTCTTCGCCCATTTCATCTCTCGTCGATCAATTCTATGCTGAAGTGCAAGCGATTGGGGGCAGCCGCATGGATACCAGCGCGCTAATATCGCGCCTGCCGCGCGGAAATACAAAAGGGGACGCATCATGATCTGCCACTTTGCAAAAATTACTATCGCCGCAACGGCTTTGTTTGCTGCGCCTCTATCTGCCGACACGCTGGTCGATAATGTGGAGGGCATTACGATTGGCGCTGATGGTGAATTGGAACGCTTCACTGCCCTTGTTATTGCCGATGATGGAACCATTCGCGGTGTCCTGAAAAGCGGCGATAAAACGCCCAGCGACATCGAATACCGCGTCGATGGCGAAGGCAAAATCATGCTGCCCGGTATTATCGATGCGCATGCCCATGTGATGGGGATTGGAATTGGCGCGCTCACTCTCGACCTATCAGAGACAAATTCACTTCAAGAGGCATTGGCTGAGATCAAAGCATTTTCTGATGCCAACCCTTCGCGCCCGTGGATATTGGGGCGCGGCTGGAACCAAGAGAAATGGGGCCTTGGCCGTTTCCCCACTGCAGCAGAATTGGACACGGTAACGGGTGATCGCCCAGCCTATCTGGCCCGCGTTGATGGCCATGCAGGCTGGGCCAATAGTACCGCGATGCAGGCTGCTAATGTTAACGCAAAAAGCACTTCACCGGCGGGCGGACGCATCATACGAAACGCCGCAACCCGAGCGCCTTCTGGTGTGTTCGTTGATGCAGCCGAGGCGCTGATTACCTCCGCTATTCCTGCCCCGCGCGCCGCCGAAAACGACCTCGCCTTGCAAAAGGCGCAGCAAGTTCTGCACTCTTATGGAGTAACAGCGGCAGCCGACATGGGCACATCGCAGCAGGATTGGAACACGTTTCGGCGCGCTGGCGATAATGGCACACTGACCTTGCGCATCATGTCTTATGCTACCGATGTCGATACGATGACGCTGGTCGCGGGCCCTGCCCCAACGCGCTGGCTCTATGAAGACCGGCTGCGCATGAACGGGGTGAAGCTTTACCTCGACGGAGCCTTAGGATCGCGCGGCGCAGTGTTGAAATCGCCCTATGCCGATGAAGCGGATAATAAGGGCCTCCCGCTTTTGTCCTCGGCCCAATTGCGCAATTTGATGAGCCGCGCCGCAATGAGCAATTTTCAATTGGCAGTGCATGCGATTGGCGACGGAGCAAATGCCGATATCTTGTCAGCTGTGGCAGAGCTCAGCACCTCCTATGAAGGCGATCGGCGTTGGCGCGTTGAACATGCACAAATCGTTGATCCTGCCGACATTGCCGCTTTCGGCCAGCACGGCATTATCGCCTCGATGCAGCCGACCCACCAAACCTCTGACCGCTTGATGGCAGAAGCCCGGCTTGGCGAAGGACGGCTCGGCGGCGCCTATGCTTGGCGGTCAATTACTGAGGCAGGCGCGAAATTGGCCTTTGGTTCTGATGCACCGGTTGAGCGGCCCGATCCCTGGGCGGGCATAGCAGCAGCGATCAGCCGCACCGATGCCAATGGCGAACCATTTGGCGGCTGGCGCGCTTCTGAAACTGTATCGCGTATCCAAGCGCTCAAGGCTTTTACCGCCGATGCGGCCTTTGCAGGGTTTGCCGATGGCCGGTTTGGGCGGTTGGTTGCAGGCGAACGCGCTGACTTCATCTTGATCGACAGCGACCCGTTCCTCGCCTCACCGCAAAAAATTCGCGCAACTAAAGTCAGCCAAACATGGATTGGCGGGGTGAAGGTTTACGAATCGCAGGCACAGTAGAAGCACAATTGTGTTGCACTGCAGCAACGAAATATTGAATCGTATGAATTTCGTCGCAATTTACCCCCTGTTAAGCTTGTAATCGCTAAGGAGCTACAGACAAGCGCTGGGCCCTTGGGTAGTTCCCCAAGTGAGCGGCGCTTTGCCAATCGATTGAGATGCTTTGCTACTTTGAAAAAGGCGGCTTTGCTTGGAAGGTTAGAACAACGTGATAACCGACAAGACAGTGCTAGATTTTTATTGAGCTGTTTTGGAAGTTTGATCGAAAAACGTCGCATGCGTACTATATTGAACCGTGATTATCGCTTAATTGAAATTTTCTTGGTTCAACTTGTGTCATTTTGCGACAAAAATAGGGTTGAAACGCCAGCTTAGCTGGACTAATGCGACCAAGAATTTGAGTTTTGAAGCTCCTAAGGAGAGTATTTATGAAGATCCGTAACCTCGCTGTAGCAACTGCTGCAATTTCACTGGCTGCTGCACCTGCCGTAGCTGAAGCAACTGCTGACCGCGCAACTGCACCAGTTGAAGGTCAGAGCGAACTTGAAGGTGGCTCAGGCCTCATCATCGCTCTTCTGGCTGCTGCGGCAATCATTGCTGGCATCGTAATTGCTGCTGACGGCGGCGACGATGAGCCAATTAGCGCCTGATTTAATTATCAGATTAGACGAATTGGGGGCTTCCTTACGGGAGCCCCTTTTTCTTGGGCAAGTGCATTTTGCTCAATTACATCGCGATGGATTCAGATTTGATCGTGAGCCATAGCCTTCGAAGAACCCGCAACTGAGGCCAGCCTCAAGAACGACCTAGTCGGTAGCGAGTTCTTCATCCGATTCGATTTCATCACCTGATTCGTCGTCAGCCACCAATGGCTGCTGGAACCGCATCAAAATTAGCGCGCCTTCAAACAGAAGCAGCAACGGCAGAGCCAAGATGAGCTGAGAGCCGGGATCAGGCGGCGTAACAATCGCCGCCAATGCCACCACTCCAACAATCACATAGCGCCGTGCACCTGCCAATTGCTCGCGAGTTACGATTCCTGCGCGATTGAGCAGCAGCAGCAATACCGGCAACAAAAAGCTGATCCCAAAGGCGAGAATAAACTGCATCACCAAGCCAAGATAAGCGCCAGCGGACGGCAAGGCTTCGATGCTGAGGCCTCCTGCCTCCCCTTCAAATCCAAGGAACCACTTAAAAGCGGTGGGCATAACCACGAAATAAGCAAGCGCGGCCCCGCTTGCAAAAAGCACTGGTGTTGCAATGAGAAAGGGCAAGAATGCCTTCTTCTCTTTAGCATAGAGCCCTGGGGCAACGAACGCCCAAAGCTGGTTGGCGATCAGAGGAAAAGACACAAAGAAGCCCGCAAACAATGCTACTTTCAGCTCAACAAAGAACACTTCGTAAAGCTGAGTAAAGATCAATTGCCCTTCCCCTTCAGGAAAAGCATTCTTCAGCGGCTGGACCAGAAAACCCAAGATTTCATCAGCGAAATAAAAGCAGATACAAAAGCCGATCAGCAGGAAAGCGATCGCTCGCACTAGCCGTGTGCGCAGCTCAATTAAGTGATCCAGCAGCGGGGCCTGCGTTTCATCAATATCGCGCAATCCGGCTACCACGATCAGGCCTCGCCCTTTGGCGCGGGCGCATCATTTGTTTCTGCTTCACCCGATGGATCATAGCCAGCGGGCGGGCCTGTCATTTCGGCACCTATGTCAGTCGTAGCATCTGGAGCAGGATCATCGG
>CALFEA010000041.1 GCA_937950385.1 uncultured Altererythrobacter sp.
TGATAAAAAACAATTAGTTGAATGCATGCGTAGCAGTCTGCGCCAACGGATCGATCCCCATCCGCAAGGCAGCGATAAGTCGCGCCGCGCAACTTGTGCCTGATGGGCAGCAGCGAAAATTCTATAGGTTGAGAATCAAAAATGGCGGAGGGAGGCTGTGTGCCCGCTCCGCCATTTTGGTTTTGCATTGGAAGTTACAGTGCGCTGCCTTCCGACAGGCCCGTAATTTCTAAAGGCTCAATTGCCTTTGATGTAGCGCGGGACGCGTTTAATGGGAACGCGCTTTACCGGACGTGGAGCGATCTCGCGCTCACGCACATATTCGGTTTCCTCAACCCATTCCTCGGTCACATATTCACGAACAACCGCGCGCTGCGGCACAGCAACTTGCTGCTCAACATACATCATGGGTTGGGCGTAAGCGACCGGCGCCATTTGCACATATTGTGGCTGGTAATAGGGCTGTGCCGGGATAGTCCGCGATGCCGTATTATAGGCTGGGCCGACTGTACCTTGCTGATAAGCAGCCAGGTGGTTGTCGAGGATCTCGTCGCAATATCCGCCGCGCTTGTTCGAGCGGCGCTCAAGCGCTCCGCCGACAACTGCGCCGGCTAGGCCGCCAACACCCGCACCGATCAGTGATCCAGCCAGACGTTCGCCGCGGCCTGCAACACGGTTACCGATCAAGCCGCCAGTGATTGCGCCGAGCAATCCGCCAAGGCCTTGACCGCGCTCACCGCGGCGTGACTTGCCGATGCGGGCATAGCATTCTTCCAGCCATTGCTCGCGAGTGTATTGCACAGGGTAGGATTGTGGCTGCGCGTAAACGGGCTGTTGATGATATTGTGGTTGGTGATGCTGCTGCTGATATTGCGGCTGCTGGGCTGGGTAGCCGTAGCTGCCTGTTGCATGTGCGGTGGCAACCGGCGCGGCCGCGGCAACCACTGGAGCGGCCGCTTGAACCGCAGTGTGCATAGTGGCCTGTGTCGCGATTTGCGTCACGGCTGGCGCTGCTGCGGTTTGAATGGCCCGAGTTGCTGTGCGAGTCGCAGTATTTGCAATCGCAGGCGCGGCTGCTTGCGCTGTATTGCTCAGGAAGGGCGCACCCATCGCTTGTTCAGCGGCCATTGCATCCACACTCGGCGCGCTTTGCGCCAGAGCGGCGGTGCTGGTTGAGGCAGCAAGGCCCATAATGGCCAGTGTTGCAAATGTCTTGGCGGTCATCTTCATATACCTCTTCATGCGCTTATGATCTAAATGGCGTGATCGAGATGCGATCACACTCTTATTTCGCTGTTTGAGCAATACCCAATCGGGCATCCTTAATATGGTGTTACCATTATTTCAGGGCGAGATGATGCTGTTTGCGCGCCTTGTCCCATTTCGGTTCGTTAACCGTACCAAAACCGAACAAATGGCGGGATCAATGGGCTTTTGTGTCCTAAATCCGGTCAGATAGCAGCGCAGCGAGAGCTTCAACACCGGCTTGATCGGCTGGGCCGAATCGCGCGGGGCTGGGGCTGTCGAGGTCGATGACTGCGACCACTTCACCGTCTCTCAACACCGGCACAACCAATTCTGAGCGGCTATTGGCATCGCATGCAATATGCCCCGGAAACGCATGGACATCTTCAACAAGTTGCGCCGCGCCACTTTGTGCAGCAGCGCCGCACACACCGACACCCAATGGGATGCGAATACAGGCTGGGCGGCCGACGAATGGGCCGAGGATCAGCTCCTTCGCTTCGCCTGATCCAACCATGCGGTAAAAACCGGCCCAATTGGTGTCGGGAATAAACTCGCCCAACAATGCCGCGACATTGGCCATATTGGCGATAGCATCATCCTCGCCGTGCGTAATCGCAGCCGCCGCTTCATTCAGCAGGGCATAGCGTTCCTCTGGGGAGCAATCGGCGGGCGGAGCAAAATCATACATTATGCTAGCCCATCTAGTCATACACGCCATTGCCGCAAGGGCTTTGCTCGCCTATTCATTATTCCATGAGCATTGCACGCAAGATAATTATCGCCCTTTTGGTTTTTCTGGTCGTTGCCGGGATTCTATTGTTTTTCCTCTCGCGCGGAGACACCGCCGATCTGTCCGTAGATGATGTGTCTGGCACGGACCCGACTTTGCAGGAAGCTGATGCAGAAGGCGTGCCGACCGTCCAGATCGCGAAGCCTGTCGGCTGGAAAGAGGGCGAAAAGCCCGTTGCCGCAGAGGGCTTAGAAGTCGTCCGCTTTGCAGAAGGCCTCGATCATCCCCGCGTCATTCATAGCTTGCCCAATGGCGATGTGCTGGTCACGCTGACCCGCTCGCCCAAATCAGAAGGCGGCGGTGGGATTACTGCGTGGATTGCTGAGAAATTGATGACAACCGCTGGTGCTGTCGGCGATTCTGCCAATGAGATCATCCTGCTGCGCGATGGCGATGGTGATGGCGTTGCAGAGACGCAAACCATCATCATGGACGAGCTCGATTCGCCCTCTGGCATCGCATGGCGCGATGGCAAATTATATGTCGCCAATCACGATAGCGTGATCGCGGTGGATTATGCTTTGGGTGATGAGAAGGTTACTGCAGAACCCAAAAAGCTGATGGATTTACCGCCGGGCGGCGGTCACTGGATGCGCAATATGGAGCTGCATCCGACGCGGCCTGAGCTGTATATTGCGGTCGGCTCTGTTTCCAACATTGGCGAAAGCGGCATGGAGATCGAAAAGGATCGCGCCATGATCCACCAGCTCAATCTGGAAACTGGCAAATCGCGGCCCTTTGGTTTGGGTCTGCGCAATCCCAATGGTCTGGACTTTAGCCCATGGACCGGCACCTTGTGGACGACTGTGAATGAGCGCGACATGCTCGGCTCTGACCTTGTGCCTGATTACCTCACCGATGTGCCAATCGGCGCGCAATATGGCTGGCCGTGGGTTTATTGGGCGATGACATTTGATGAGCGGGTCGAGCATCCGCGCCCGCAATTCCTCACCGAATATACCCGCAAACCGGCGTTTGCTCTGGGGCCTCACGTGGCCGCACTGGGATTGGTCTTCACCAAGGAAGGCCATTTGATGGGTGATAAATTTGGCTCTGGCGCGTTCATTGCGCGCCATGGTTCGTGGAACCGCAAACCGCCATCGGGCTATGATGTGATTTACGTCGCCTATGATGAAAACGGCAATCCCGTTGGTAAGCCCGTCGATGTACTGACTGGCTTTTTGAACGAGGATGGCACCACAAAGGGGCGCCCAACATGGGTGGAATGGGCCGGCGATGGTGCATTGCTGATGAGCGACGATACGGCGGGCATTATCTGGCGCGTTGTCGCCAAGGGGGCCGCGCCCGGTGCAGGCATTACCCCGCTGGACACGGGATCACTGCCACCGACGCGTGAGCTCAAAGGCGATCCGCGCGATGCCTTTGAAGATCCACCAGAAATCTAGTGCAGATTAGCTAGCGAGAGCCTCTGCGGGCAATTCGTAAAGGCCCGCTGCACCCGCAATGGCGGAAGCTTTGAGGCCCGCTGCCTCTGGCACAATTCGGTCGACAAAGAAGCGCGCGGTTACCGGCTTGCTTTTGGCGAGAGCAGGCGATGCGCCATCCGCCACGGCGCGGGCTTGCTTGACCAACTGCCATCCTGCGACAGCGACGGCCATCATCGTGCAAAACGGCACGCTGCCAGCCAGACGGTCGTCCAAGCTCGCATCTTTGCGCATCCATTCGGCAATTGCGGTGCAATCTTTTGCGAGCGCCGCCAAATTGGGCTCGTCCGCGCAATCGCGCTCAATATCGGCCAGCAGGCTGAGCACTGCGCCGCCATCATCCATGCCCAATTTGCGCGTGACCAGATCAGCGGCTTGAATGCCGTTCGTGCCTTCGTAAATGGGGGCGATTTTGGAATCGCGCCAATGCTGGGCTGCGCCAGTTTCCTCGACAAAGCCCATGCCGCCGTGAATTTGCACACCAATTCCGGAGACCTCGACGCCGACATCGGTTCCCCAGGCTTTGAGCAAGGGAACCAGCACTTCGGCGCGCATACTGGCGGCCTCATCGCCCAATGTGCCCCGGTCGACTTGGCCCGAACAGAAATAGAGCAAAGCGCGCACGCCTTCGGTAAGGCTCTTCATCCGCAGCAGCATGCGCCGCACATCGGGATGCTCAATAATCGCCACAGGTGATTTGTCAGGCGAACCTGCGCGCGCGGATTGCACACGGTCGGCGGCATATTGAATGGCTTGCTGGGTTGCGCGTTCAGCGATTTGCGCACCTTGGTTGCCGACGTTTATGCGCGCATTGTTCATCATTGTGAACATCGCCATCAACCCGCGGTTTTCCGCGCCGACCAACTCGCCAATACACTCATCATTATCGCCGTAGCTCATCACGCATGTGGGCGAGGCATTGATGCCCAGCTTGTGCTCTAGGCTTACCGGACGCACGTCATTTTTGGGGCCGAGCGAACCATCGGCATTCACATGATATTTCGGCACGAGGAAAAGCGAGATACCGCGTGTCCCCTCGGGTGCATCGGGCAGACGCGCCAGCACCAGATGGATGATATTACCCGCCAGCTCATGATCACCCCAAGTGATGTAAATCTTCTGGCCTTTGATTTTATATTTGCCAGTGTGCTCGCCATCCTTGATC
>CALFEA010000042.1 GCA_937950385.1 uncultured Altererythrobacter sp.
AAAATGGGAAATGGGGTTGAGCCGCCAGGTACACTAATCGCAACTGCGCCTTCATGAGCCGCCATTGCGGCTTTAATCCGCTCAGCAATCCACGCCGCAATATCCGCCGCGCTAGCATTTTCGGTCACATCCATATTCTTCACCTAAACAAGCCCCCGTGCAGCAAGCGCAATATAAATTCCCGATATTAAGGCCAATACGGCCATCACTCGCCGGATCATTTTCAGCGGCCATTTTTCTAATTCTGCGCCCATTGCGTGCCCCAGATACAGCGCTGCAATTCCGCCCAATGCTCCGCCCAATCCAGCCGCCGGGATCAGCACGCTGCCCGCCGCAAAAGCGAACACGGCAAAGCGGGCGGCGTCGCGCACTTGGGCAGCGGCCAGCACAATGCCAAACGCGCCCTTCGACTGGGTCGGCTCTTTCGCCTCTTTCATTTTGACCGGCCAAGCGAGCTCAAACGCGGCCATAATCAACATAAAGGCAATCAGCATGGTCTGTGCCGCTTCTGGCAAAAGCGCCGCAATGCCCGACCCGGCAAAGGCCATGGCACCTGCGCTCAATATGCTGGTCGCTGCCCCGATCACCATCAGCGAGGTCGCTCCGCCAGAGGATTGCGACATGCGCGCCATCATCAGCTGGTCACGCGCGCCGAGCGAGAGGGCAAAAACCGCTATCAAACAAAGGAGGAAACTATCCATTGTGCCCTCGATAGCGGGGCAGGCGCGCTAAGGCCATATGCTTGGCCCCTGCATTCGAATGTGCACACTCTCTCATTTAGCCAGCTTGCGCAGCGCATGTGACGCGGCCACAAGAATGCACAACACGTCATAAGGGAGAAGAGACATGAAACTCGAAGCAGGAACAGCCGCTGTCGTCACCGGCGGCGCATCAGGATTGGGCCGCGCCAGTGCAAAGGCTTTGGCGGATGCCGGGTGCAAAGTCGCGATCTTCGACATTAATGATGAGGCGGGAGAGGAACACGCAAAAGCGATTGGCGGCACATTCCACCATGTCGATATTATGGATGAGCAATCTGTCGTGGATGGCTTTGCCGCTGCTCGATCCGCCCACGGCCAAGAACGCGCAACTGTGCATTGCGCCATGGCATCAAAACGCGGCAAAACCATTGGCTATGACAAGGAAACGGGCGGTTACAAACGCCTTTCCACCGAAGACTATGAATTTGGCGCGCAGGGTATTTTGGTTGCCAGCTACCGTGTTGCAAGCTTGTCTGCACTTGGCATGGCAAACAGCGATCCGGTCAATGATGATGGCGAGCGCGGCTCGATCACTCTAACCGCTAGTGTGGCTGCGCAAGACGGGCAGATTGGGCAAACCATCTATGGTTCATGCAAGTCTGGGGTAAACGGCATGGTCCTTCCAATGGCGCGCGATTTGATGGATTTGGGTATCCGCGTGAACTCGGTCATGCCGGGGATATTTGCCACGCCATTGATGCTTGGGATGAAAGACCGCAACCCGCCAATGTGGGCGCAATTGAACGCCAGCGTGCCCTTCCCCAAACGTCTGGGTGAGCCGGAGGAATTTGCCTCGCTGATCCTAGAGATTGCACGCAACACCTATCTCAACGGCCACCAATTCCGCTTGGATGGCGCCATTCGTATGCCGCCAAAATAAGAAGAGCTTTGAGGGAACAGTCATGACCACCGCAACCAATGAATATCCAACCAAAGCTTACGGCGCGACATCGCCCGATAGCGGCGTTGGTCCGATGGATGTCACTCGCAGAGGTCTGCGCGATGATGATGTACTGATCGACATCAGCCATTGCGGCATTTGCCATTCCGACTTGCACTCCGCGCGCAATGATTGGGGCGGCACAAAATACCCGATTGTGCCTGGTCACGAAATTGTCGGCATAGTCAGCGCGATTGGCGAGGGCGTCACGCGCCACACAATCGGTGACCGCGTCGCCATTGGCTGCATGGTGGATGCCTGTATGGAATGCCATCATTGCGAAAGCGATCTGGAGCAATATTGCCAAAATGGCGGCATGACAGGTACTTATAATGGCACAGATCGGCGCGATGGCTCCAAGACTTTTGGCGGTTATTCCCAGAGGATCGTGGCGCGTGAGGAATTTGTCCTGACCGTGCCCGATGCACTCCCGATGGCACAGGCCGCGCCGCTATTGTGTGCAGGCATCACCAGCTATTCGCCTTTACGCACGTGGAAGGTTGGGCCCGGCAGCAAGGTTGCGGTCGCAGGGCTCGGCGGGTTGGGCCATATGGGCGTGAAACTGGCCGCCGCAATGGGCGCTGAAGTCACCGTTCTTTCGCGTAGTGAGAGTAAGCGCCAAGACGCTGAAAGACTGGGCGCGCATGCATTTCTCAACACCTCAGACAAGGCTGCGATGAGGGCAAAATCGGCCTATTTCGACATGGTCCTCAACACGATCCCTGTGCGCCATGATGTGGCCCCCTATCTGCACCTTTTGCGCATTGATGGCGTACAAGTTTTGGTCGGGATGATCGACAAAATGCCCGAACTGCACACATTGGTATTGCTGGGCCGTAAAGTCCTAACCGGTAGCGGTATTGGCGGCCTTGCGGAAACGCAGGAGATGCTGAACTTTTGCGCGGAGAAAGGCATTCTTCCTGAAATTGAAACCATCAAGATGCAGGATATTGAGGCCGCCTATGACCGGATGGAGGCCAGCGACATCAAATACCGTTTTGTGATCGATATGGAGAGTTTGAAAGACGACTAGCGGTCTAAACCTTATGACGATGCTCTACCGCCTTGATGCCAATGCAAAGCAAATCGCAGCGACTTTTGCGGCTTCTGCGGGCAAAGACCAGTGGACAGGCGGCTATTTGGCGCCAGGCAAATTTGCACCCATCATCACAGGCGGGCGAGAGTTTATCGCGGGGCCGCGCGGCGCACGAACCAAACCTCGCCTCACCCCGCGCCTATGGGGCGTACCGCCGCCGCCCAATTCTAATGATCCGGCACGCGGCATCACCAATGTCCGCAATCCCTCCAGCCCGTTTTGGACCGGCAATCTGCGCAATAGCGAGTTTCGCTGCCTGGTACCGGCCAGTGCATTTATGGAATGGGGCAATTCTCGCGGGCAAGATGGTCGCCGCTTGCAACATTGGTATAGCGCTTCTGATCAAGAACTATTTGCTTTTGCCGGAGTGTGGAAGGATAGCGAAATACCCAGCTTTGCCATTCTCACTTGCAATGCCAATGCTCAGCTTCGCCGAATTGGCCTTGATCATATGCCCGTGATTTTGCCGAAAGATGGCGGGGCATGGGAAACTTGGCTGTTTGCAGATTGGAAACGCGCAGAAACGCTATTGCAGCCATATTCCTCTTCGATGATGCGCGAACTGACTGGTTCCACTCTCGCCTAAACCAAGGGCAAACACCTCAATCCTTTGAATTTTTCCGAAACTATTGCGAATTGTTAACTTCTCTCTGCGATTAGCCCTAATTCTGAGTTAACGCAGTGGGGCCAAAAGATGATTTCCAGCATTGGGAACTTTCTCAAGAATTTGTTTTTGCAGGGAACAACGGATGAAATTGCCGAGGCGAACCGTCCGATTGTTCGCGGCTATCTTGGGCTGGCATTTCTGTACTACGCGATAATGGTGCCGGTGCATTTCTTTGCATTGAGCGGATTTCATCAGTTCAAAATGGTCTTCATATCGCTGACTGCAACAATGGTTATGGCGGGCGGTTTATGGCTGGCTCGCAAACCGATCAGAGCCCATAAACTTGAATTGATCGCGGGCACTGCGAATTTGGCTGTATTGGCTAATGTGATTTTCGCAGTCCACACTGATTACGTCATCTCTAACCTAATATACTTCCCGATGATGGCGCTTGCTTTTGCATTCACCAGCGTGACCATTCGCATGGCCATCACCTCCATCACTGTGGTTTTGGGGGTGTTGTATTTTGAGCTTAGAACAGATTTCTTGGGCCAAGGAGAGGTCTACGGCTATATCGGTTTTGCCACGGCGATTTGCGGGCTTGCTTTCATGTCGTTTTTGCAGCGCGCAATCTATGTCGCGATCAAGGCCAAAGAAGCCGCAGAGGCGAAGCTCGACAAAGCTGAAAGCAAGCTGATCGAGGCAGAGCGCCTGAATATTGCCATGAGCGAGCGCGCCATGACTGACAGCCTGACCGGACTGCCCAACCGCCGTGCATTTTTCGCCTATCTGAAAACGCGCACGCCGAAAGCTTCTGGCAAATGCCCAGACTGGTTGATAGCGCTTGATCTAGACGGCTTTAAAATGGTCAATGATGTCTACGGGCACATTGTCGGCGATGAGCTGCTCATTTCAGTTACACAGCGGCTACAAAAGCAAGGCGGAGAAATTGCCCATATTAGCCGAATGGGCGGTGATGAGTTCAACATAATCCTAACCGGAATGCCCGATGAGGCCGCCTGCGAGGCATGGTGTGAGACATTGTTGCAGGCAATCGCTGCACCTTATGATGTTGAAGGCCGGTTGATCCAATTGTCGGCTTCTCTCGGCAGCACCAAACTAACCGAAGGCTTGGCCAGCACATCCATCATTCGCAATGCCGATTATGCACTTTTGCATGCAAAAAAGAATGGAAAGAACCGGGCGGTTATCTTTACCAATGAGCATGAAAAAATCGCTACGCAGCGATTTGAGATTGAGGACGCTTTGCGCTCTGCCGATTTCCCATCGGAAATTGAAATACTGTTCCAGCCGCAGGTTAATCTGAGCCAAGATCAGGTCGTGAGGGCAGAAGCGTTGGCGCGCTGGGAATGCCCGGAACTGGGCCGAATTGAACCTGATCAATTCATCAAAATCGCTGAGGAAAGCGGCTTGATATCCAAGATCACACTGGCCGTCTTGGGCAAGGCAATCGAAGCCTTGAAAAGCTGGGACAACCCTATTCCGCTGGCGATCAATCTTTCAGGTCATGACCTGCTTTCCAATCAAGTCATGGATGAAATTATCGAAGTGCTCGAGGCTAGCGATTTGGACCCTTCACTGCTGGAATTTGAAGTCACCGAGACCGCTATGATGGCCGACACGGAAAAGGCCTGCATCAACCTCAAACGCCTATCGGCTCTTGGCTATAGCGTTGCGTTGGATGATTTTGGAACGGGCTATTCTAACTTCAATTACTTGCGCGAATTGCCGATCGACAAGCTGAAAGTTGATCGCTCTTTTGTTGAGGATATTGGTAATCCGATGACCGAGAAAATCCTCCACTCACTGGCGGTAACCGCCAGTGCGCTTGGCGTAGATTGCTTGCTCGAAGGGGTCGAGGATGAGCTGCAACTTATCATGGCCAAACGCGTCGGTGCGCATTCTGTCCAAGGCTATTTGTTCGGCAAACCTATGGAAAGCGATCAACTCACAGATGTGATCGACAAACAAAACAATAAGCCGAATGAGGCGTCAAATCCCGAGCCAAATTTGCGCGGGATCAAATAGGCCAAAACAGCCTATACAGTCAGCCGACCTCCATCAATATTTTGACCACGCCATCCTCGCGCGCATCGAACATGCGGTAGGCCTCTGCCCCGTCTGACATGCTCATATGGTGCGAGAATAGCCCTTCCGCCTTTAGCCGCCCTGCCTGCACCAAGGGCACCAGCGCTGACCACAATTGCGGCACAGGTGCGATGCCTGCACGCACGGTGATATTCTTATAGATAAGCATCATCATCGGCAGGGTAACGTCGTGCTGCGGCAGGCCAATGAAGGAAATTGTGCCGCCGCGGCGCACCATGGGTATCACAGAATCCACTGCCGCTTTCGCGCCCGATGCTTCAAATACGCAATCCACTCCGCCGCCGGTCGCCTCTAAAACGGTGCCAATGGCCTCTTTACCTGGTGCCAGCACTGTGGCGCCCAGCGCCGCTGCATGAACGCGGCGTTCCGGCACGGGATCAATCGCAAAAACTTGGCTTGCGCCTTTTAGTAATGCAAGCTCCACCCCAATCAGCCCGATTGGCCCCAGCCCGACGATTGCAATGGTTTGCCCTGCAACCAGCCCTGAATTGCCGATCCCAAAGGCCGCGGTTGCCATACCATCGGTCAGCAGGATTGCTTGTTCATCGGACACGCCTTCGGGGATTTTCATCAAGCATTGATCGGCATTGGGGATTTGCACCAGTTCCGCTTGTCCGCCGTTCAAGCCCGCACTCAGGCCGAAAGCCGTGCTATGGCGGCAAGAGGCAGCTCGCCCCGTTTTACACGCATCGCATTGGCCGCAGCCTGTGCCGCCCGCTGCCAGCACCTTATCGCCGGTTTTGAAGCCATGCGCATTGGCGCCGACTTCCACCACTTCACCGATAAATTCATGGCCTACACAAAACTTCTCAACGCCTGCGCCGTAATCCGCCGAACCAATATTATCGCCGTGATACATATGAAGGTCTGAGCCGCAAATCGAGCATTTCTCGACCTTTAAGATCACGCCATTGGCGACCTCAAGCTTGGGATCATCATAGCTTTCATAGCGAATATCGCGCGGCCCGTTGAACACCAATGCTTTCATAATTTCGCTCTCCCAAACGCTATTTCGATCAGCCCTAGCACGAAACACTCCGCTCGCCAGCCTTGCAAGTTCGTGCATATTATGCACAAACACATCCCAAGGGGACAATTGTAATCATGGATCAGCCGCACCGTAAAAGCACGGCATG
>CALFEA010000043.1 GCA_937950385.1 uncultured Altererythrobacter sp.
CCCGTGCTCATCCTTAAAACTGCGCAGATAGGGGTAAAGGTTCCACGGGCTGGATGAGACATAAAAGCAGGGCCGCTGATGCGCCGCGCCGTCCCGCGTTAGCCGCTTGAAGAACGCCGCAGCGCCTGCAACCGGCTCGCGCTGGCGCGGGGATTGGAGAAGAATGCGGTGCAAATTCTTGGCAATTGCGCTGACAGAGCCGGTAATGCCGGTCTCCACAATCGTGTCGTCAATATCGGAAATGATCCCAATATTGCCTTGCTGAGACGGCGCCAAAACGCGGCCCTGCGCTGTGTAATCCTCAAAGTGTAATGCTGCCTCTTCCCAGCACAATCGATCGGGCAAGGCCTCGCCAAAAGGCGCATCGAAATGCACGAAACCCTCGTCATCGCTGGTGGCATGGCTGAGAGTTTGCCCCGCATAATGCAGCGCGACTGCAATCCCCTCCACCTCGCGCGAGGCGTAAAGCGCAGCCATCGTGCGCAATGTTTGAAGCGCGCCAGTGTCCGCAAATTCTGGCACCGCGCCGCGCAAAACCCGCGCGGACAAGCGGATACGATCAGCTGTGCGGTAGCCGGTGAAGGGTTGAATACGGATAGAGGAATTGCGCGAAAACATTGCGGCGCAGGGGTAGCCCTGCACGGCAAGGGAAGACAATGATTTTATAAAGCGCCCTGTGACGGCGCCTCGATCAGGCGTTACCCAACAAGCTTGCGGCCAGCGCGTTCTACCAGCGCAATATCATCGGCAATCTCGCCCAGCATGACCACTTCGCCATCGGCATTCCGGCGGATCATAACCACGGCAAATTCTGCACCATCGGCTTCAATCGCATCAAAGCCTTGGCCCTCTAGCTTGCGCAGCTTTTTCGCCAAGGCTGCGCCGGGCGCGTCTTTGGCTTGCACTGGCTTGCCGCTTTCCTCGCGGCGCAGGCGGCGTTCGGTGGAGACCACCGCTTTCAAACCGCCTTCAGCGTCTTTCAAGAAATCTGCCAAATGGCCGCGTTCCACACCGACGCGGTGCGCATGGCTCAGCACTGCGGCATATTCAGTCAGGCGCGTTTTGTCATAATCTGCGCCGAACACCAATTTGACAATCGGCGTCATCGGCGCGCGTTCTTGAACGCTTAGGCCGTTGTCGGCGACCAACTCATTATATTCCTCGGGGCTTTCATCTGCGGCGATGGAAACATCATAAGCGCGGCCCACTGCTGCATAGAGCGCCTTGCGGCTGCGATCTTCACTGGAACGCGCAGTGTGCGCCAATTCGCGGGCAGCGGCGAGCGTGTCATATAGGCCCGCATCTGAGTCTAAATCATCGGAGACAATTGCCTCTGCGGATGGCTCCTCAGTGTGAGAACCATCGGCAAATGCGCCCAAGTCTAGCGGCGCATTATCTTCAGCGTGTTCAGCGTCAAATTCATCATCTGCTGCCTCAAAATTGCTCAGATCAAGAGCATCGGCTTTTTCAGCAGGGGCGGCAATGTGATCGGTGAGCGATGCGAAACCATAATTGGCATCAAGCTCCGCGTCACCTTCCTCATCTTCGTCTTCATCATCCAGCTGGAACTGGCCAAAATCTGGTTGAGGCAAAGCGTCTTCTTCATCGGCATCTGCAGCAAACTCAGCGCTCGGGCTATCTGCCCACTGCGCCAATGGCTCTGTCGCGCGCACTTGCGGATCAGCCAGAGGGCTTGGCTCCGGCGTGCTTTGCTCGAGGGCTTCGTCGATTTCCAACAAAAGCGCATCGGTTTCGGCTTGGTCAGCCAGCTCTTTCCAATTGATCACGCCATAGATGAAATCGATTGTCTCATCATTGCTGGAAAATGGCAGCAAAATGCCGCGATAAAGGATCGTGGCCCCGCGTTGATTGACAAATTCGGCTTCAAATCCAATCGGCGCTTCATTGGCCAGGATTTGCATATAGTGATCAGTGATGCGGCTCAGCAGCGAACGGCTTGGCACATCGGAGAGAATATCAATTCCCTCACCCGCATCGCATTCTTCGGCCAATTCATCGCCAATATAGCGCACGGCCGGGTCTTCGATCCCAACAGAAAAATCGAGCAAAACACTGTATGGGCCAAAATCAGGAAGGTCGGTGACTTCCAAATCTTCGATCGATGGGAAATTATTGTCGCCAAGCAAGCTGGCCCAATGATTATATGCCCGCACTTGCATGCGGCGTTCGTCCTGACCGATTGAAGCCGGCGGTAATTGTGTGCCCACATCCTCTTGACCCAGATCGAAATCATCGCCTTCGTCAATTGCATTGTCCCGATCAAATGTACCGCGCAGCGTATCCATGCCCAGATGAGCCCCTGTAAGAATAGTTCGAGGCTGTTCTGGGGCTATGTGGTAAATATCGCGTTAAGGGCGAGGCTTTTGGGTACAGGGATTTTACCGTGTCCAATAATAAATTGAACCAATACCGATAGATGCGCCTAAAGCATGTAGCGCATTTTGATGGTCATCCTTGTGTTCTTGCCCGCATAATCAAAGGCGGCGGACTTAAAACTGGGCGGCCCCATCCGAACTTTGGCATCGCGTGAGAACCCAAATCCTTCCTTGGGGATCATGCTGAGCGCGCGGTCAGCTTTGCCGTTTTTGTTCTCATCATGCAGCAATGCAATTGCATAGCGCCCTGGCTTCACCCCTTTGAACACCAATTTTTTTGCGCCGTTGGCAGGCACGGAAACGCGGTAAGAAGCGGGATCTTTGCGGCATTTGGGAAAGACTTTGGAATTGGTCGTCATGCAGGCCAAAACAACACCCTTAGCAGAGCGCAGATTAGAGATATCGATCACCACCTCGCCCGTAGCTGGCGCGGCCGCGCTCAATAAAGGCGCCGCCGCCAGAAGGCCAAGCGCGCCATACAATTTGGTTGATGCCGTAAAGTTCATGAAAATTTCTCCGATAGACCGCGATCTGTGCCGCATATCCGGTCCCAAAAACGAAAATAAAGCCCATAATTGCAGCCATATTGCTCATGGTG
>CALFEA010000044.1 GCA_937950385.1 uncultured Altererythrobacter sp.
CGATCGGCTCCAGCCTAGGCGTATTGCGGCAAATGTATGATCTGGGCGCGCGTTATATGACGCTGACCCATTCGAAAAATACGCCGTGGGCCGATAGTGCGACAGACGCGCCCGAGCATGATGGCCTCACCGAATTTGGCCGTGCAATGATCCGCGAAATGAACCGCATTGGCATGCAGGTTGATCTTTCTCACGTAAGCGAGGCGACGATGATGGACGTGCTGGATGCGGCCAAGGCTCCAGTGATTTTCAGCCATTCTGGCGCGCGCGCGATCAATGGTCATGCGCGCAATGTGCCCGATAGTGTGCTGGCGCGCCTGCCCGAAAATGGCGGTGTTGTGATGGTGGTGGGCTTGCCCGCTTTCTTGGATGAGGATTTGCGCCAATGGTATTCGCAGCGTCAGGCAGAAATCGCGCGGCTAGAGGCGCTCTATCAAGGCCAGCCCGAGCTGGTCACTGCAGGGATCGGCACATGGGATGCAGCCAATCCTGATCCCACCGCCACGATCTCAGACATGGCCGATCATATTGACCATATTCGCAAAATTGCTGGCGTGGAATATATTGGCATTGGGGGCGATTATGACGGCATGCCAACGGGGCCAGAGGGGATGGAGGATGTCACCGGATACCCTGCGCTTTTCACCGAATTGGCGCGCCGCGGATATTCCCAAGCCGAGCTAGAGATGATCGCGTTCCACAATGCGCTGCGGGCCCTGCGCGAGGCGGAGCAATATGCTGCCAGCCAGCGCGGGACGCCGCCGATAGAAACGCTGATTGAGGCTGAATAAAGCGCCGCGGCGCTTAGTTAGACAGCGCAGGCACGATCCAAACCAGTGACATAGCCAAAATCGCCAGAAACAGGCCTATGCCCAAAACCCAGCGCATATGGCCGGTTTTTTCGCCAGCGCTGGCATCTTCGGTTTCAATGTGAACTTCTTCGTCTTGAGTGTGCATAATCGTCTCCAGAGTGAATTGGCCCCGCTTAGCTGACACACGGTATAGCCAATTTTTCGAAGAAACCTATGCGCAAATATCTGGACCGCCTTTCATGCGCAGGCGCCCCCAAACATTTGTGAGTGCAAGATCAATCGCGCAAAAGCTCGTTAATGCCGGTTTTGCTGCGCGTTTGCGCATCCACCGTTTTCACGATCACCGCGCAGGCCAGTGACGGCCCGCCATTTGGATCAGGCAATGTGCCCGGCACAACAACCGAATAAGGCGGTAGCTCGCCGCGCGTGATTTTGCCGGTCGCGCGGTCCACGATCTTGGTCGATTGAGTGATGAACACGCCCATTGCCACAACGCAGCCTTCGCCAACAATCACGCCTTCGACGATTTCAGAACGCGCACCAATGAAACAATTGTCGCCGATGATTGTAGGGTTGGCCTGCATCGGTTCCAGCACGCCGCCAATGCCTGTGCCTGCTGAAATATGGCAGTTCTTGCCGATCTGCGCGCAAGAGCCAATCGAGCCCCATGTGTCGACCATGGTTCCCTCGCCAACATAAGCGCCAATGTTCACAAAGCTGGGCATCAATACGCAGTTCTTGCCAATATAAGAGCCTGCGCGCGCAATCGCGCCGGGTACAACGCGAAAGCCTGCCTCGGCAAAGCGTTTTGCATCCCATCCGGCGAATTTGCTGGGCACTTTATCAAAGGCCGGTGCGCCTGCACTGCCGCCATCCATCACGACATTTTCATTGAGGCGGAAGGAAAGCAGAACCGCTTTTTTGAGCCATTGATTGACGTGCCAACCGCCATTGCCATCAGGCTCAGCCACGCGGCCTGTGCCGCTGTCGAGCATGGCGAGCGCTTGATCGACCGCTGCGCGAACGTCGCTGCTTTCCGGGGTGACGCTGTCGCGGGCTTCCCAAGCGTTTTCGATTTGCTGTTCAAGCGCTGCTGTCATGATGTCGTCCCATTGGCTGTTGGCATTTTGGATTGAGTTGTATGAAGGCGCTGCTAGCGCCGCCAGTGCGCTGCGGCAAGGGTGCATCACATGCGGCACTTGGACGCTGCAAACTGTCTGAGACTAGGACACAGCGCAGTTGATGCCTCCAATATGGTTGTAATCCCTTGCCAGCTTCGTCTTGATACACCTATTTACACAGCGCTTGTGGAGGAGTTCATCTTGCCACGCATAAAGGTTATTAAATGAGTATGAGTAATTGTAAGAGCGGGCATTCTAAAAGCGGCTTGAGGCGTATGTTCCATGCGCAAATATTGGGCGCGGTATCAGCATGCGTTTTGGTAGCGGCTTGCGGCAGCGGAGGGGGTGGTACGTCCATCGTTAGCTCGCCTGGGCCAGCACCTACGCCAACACCAACCCCTACACCCACTCCGACACCTACACCCACTCCGACACCTACTCCGACATCAACAACCGCCAGCAATTTTGATACCGCTGAATTTCGCCGCTCAGACGGGCCTGATTTTCACAATGCTGTTACGCCGTGGTCCGATGGCTTTACCGGCGGCGGCGAAGTGATTGCAGTGATCGATACCGGCATCGATAGTGACAGCCCAGAATTTGCTGGCCGCATCCACCCTGATTCCACCGATGTGGTCGCCAATCGCGGGATTGATGGCGAAGATGATCACGGCACCAATGTGGCGCTAGTTGCGGCCGCGGCGCGCGATAATTCTGGAATTGTCGGCATTGCATTTGATGCGCAAATTCTTGCCTTGCGCGGCGATGATGTCGGCAGCTGCGGCACGGATTCTCCTGAAAATGCCGCTCTAAATTGCTTGTTTGATGATCGTTCTATAGCAGCCGGTATTGACCAGGCGGTTACATCGGGCGCGACAGTCATCAACATAAGCCTCGGCGGAGGCGCGGCCTCTGGCGTGGTGGTGAGAGCGGTTGAGCGCGCGGCAGCAGCAGGAATTGTGATCGTTGTATCGGCGGGCAATGGCGGCGATGGATCAGAAGCTGGAATTGATCCTGATCAACCCGATCCGTTCGCCACCAGCATTTTGCAAGCGGGCAATGGCAATGTGCTTATTGTCGGTTCGGTTGATGGGGACGGTAATGTCTCTGATTTTTCCAACCGCGCAGGCGACCAGGCATCATCGGTCATCTTGGCCCGGGGCGAAGCTATTTGCTGTGTCTATGATGGCGGCGAATTGTTCATCACCGAGGAGAACGGCCAGCGCTTTGTGACGCTGTTTTCAGGAACCAGTTTCTCCGCCCCACAAGTGGCCGGTGCAGTGGCTTTGTTGGCTCAAGCTTTCCCCAATCTCTCTGCCTCAGAAATTGTTGAAATTTTGCTCGATAGCGCGCGCGATATTGGTGCAGCAGGTGATGATGCCGTGGCTGGCGTGGGCATTTTGGACTTGGCCGCCGCCTTTGCGCCTGCGGGCACAACAACCGTGGCGGGCACAAGCAATGTGCTGCGGCTGGCGGATGATGCAGTGATCGGTTCATCTGCAATGGGCGATGCATTGGGCGCGCAAACTTTGTCGACGATCGTGCTTGACCAGTATAGGCGCGCGTATAATTACAATCTCACCGGGCAATTGCGCAGCGCCAATATCGCGCCCAAATTGCGCGGTGTGGTGGAGCAAACAGGGCGGTCTTTATCGGCGGGCTCTGATGCAGTTTCCATGGCATTCCGCGTGGACAATGGCCCGCGTGCTGCTGGCCTAAATTGGTCGAGCGAGCTGCAATTATCCAGCGATGATGCGCGCCTTGCCCAAGTTTTGGCGGGCCGCGTTGCTGCGAAACTTTCACCCAATCTGCAGCTTGGCATTGCTTACCGCGAGGGGGCAAGCGGGCTGGTCGCTCAGCTTCAAGGCCATAGCCGCCCAGCTTTCCGTTTGGCGGGCACGGCCAGCGGCGATGATGGATTTTTCCAAGGCAGCACAATGTCACTGGCATTGCGGCGGCAAATGGGCCCGTGGGGCCTGAGTGTTTCTGCAGAAAGCGGCGATGCGTGGCTTGGTAGCAACCGCCGCTTGGAAGGCTTCACTCAAATCAGCCGCGAGAAACGCCCAACCCAAAGTGTGGGCATGGCGCTCGACCGCAGCTTTGGCTCGAGCGATGTCAATTTTGGCCTCACATGGCTTGCCGAAAGTGACACAGTGCTGGGTGCACATTTGCACGAGGCGATTGGTAGCACCGGCGCAAACACAGCCTTCATCGATGCTGCATTCGTGCAGCGGAT
The DNA here is from genome assembly GCA_937950385.1 of uncultured Altererythrobacter sp. Classification (GTDB taxonomy): domain Bacteria; phylum Pseudomonadota; class Alphaproteobacteria; order Sphingomonadales; family Sphingomonadaceae; genus Erythrobacter. The sequence goes on from CALFEA010000044.1 coordinate 4,170, forward strand.
GCAGGGCAATTGGCAAATCGGTGCGGACTTCCGCCAAGGGATCACTATGGCGCGCAACAGCGGTTTGGTTGGTTCCGGCAGCCGTATCATGAGCCAAGCGTTTTCCATTGATGTGGCGCGAAATGGCGCTCTGACTGTCGGCGATATGCTCGGCATCCGCGTGAGCCAGCCTTTGCGGGTGATGAGCGGCGGACTGAATTTGGAGCTGCCGACAGCCTATGATTATGCCAGCGATTGCCCGACTTTCGGCACGCAGCGCATCAATCTAACCCCGCAAGGGCGCGAGATTATGGGCGAGATCGCTTGGCGCGGCCCCATGATGTTCGGGGCGAAGTCTGGCGTAAATGTCTCAGGGCGAGGCGGGGCAAGCCTGTTCTATCGCCACAATCCTGGGCACTTTGCCGATCAGCCTGCCGATGTTGGAGCAATGGTCAGCTTTAGCGCGGATTTTTAGGCCTGCGCCAAGGCAGCCTCAGCGATTTCGAAACGCTATTCCGGCATTCCAGCTTCGACAGCAAAGTCATAAGCGCGCTCGATCAGCGGGGTGACTCGGTCGCTCATTGACTTGGCATGGGCTGATGACGCTGTGCCATCAATCACGCGCTTTTTGATGCCCTGCATAATGCCTGCAAGCCGGAACAGATTATAGGCGAAATACCATTCCATTGGCGGCACAGGATAGCCCGTGCGCGCAACATAACGCTTCACCGCCTCTGCCTGTGTCGGAATGCCCAGCGCCTCCAGATCGAGGTCCGCCAAACCGGCGCGCCCATCTGACGGATTGTGCCAGTTCAGCATCAAATATGCGAAATCGGCAATCGGATCGCCCAACGTCGAAAGCTCCCAATCCAGCACCGCAATCACGCGGTTCTCTGTCTTGTGAAATATCACATTGTCGAGCCGGTAATCGCCATGAACCACGCTGTTTTCATGCTGCGGCGGGATGGTTTCCGGCAGCCATTCAATCAGCCGTTCCATTTTGGGCTGATGCTCTGTTTCTGACAATTTATATTGCTTGGTCCAGCGATTGGTCTGGCGCGCGCAATAATCGGTCGGCTTGCCGTAATCACCCAATCCAATGTCATCGGGCTTTTTGAGATGCATATCCGCCATGGTGTCAATCATGGCGTTGTAAATCTCGCGGCGGTCTTCCTTGGTGCAGCTGGGCAAAGCGCCGTTCCACAGGCTGCGTCCATCGGCCATGCTCATCACGAAGAATTTCGAGCCCAAAACTTCCGGATCCTCGCAAAGCCCAAATGTCTGCGGCACTGGAAAGCCGGTGGGGTATAGCCCCGTCATCGCTTTATATTCGCGGTCGACAGCATGGGCTGATGGCAGCAATTTGCCGAAAGGCTGGCGGCGCAGGACGTAGTTTGCGCCCGGCGTTTCGATTTTATAAGTCGGGTTGGATTGCCCACCTTTAAACTTGGTGTAGCTGATCGGGCCTTCATATCCCTCGACATTGGCTTCAAACCAAGCCGTTAGCTTGTCCAAATCGAGCTTGTCGGCCTCTTGCACTTCAACAGTGCCAACCATTTCGGCGTCGAAATCAATCGCGGGTGCGGTGTCATTTGTATCTGTCATCAGTCGAACACAATCACGCTGCGGGCCGAATTACCAGCGCGCATTTTGTCAAAACCGGCATTGATATCATCGAGCGCAATGCGCTCTGCGATAATCGTGTCGAGATCGAGCAGCCCGCGCATGTAGAAATCAACGAGGCGCGGCAGATCAACGGGGAAGTGGTTCTCGCCCATAATCGCCCCTTGGAGTTTCTTGCCAGAGAGCAAATCCATCGCGCCAAGGCCGACTTTGCAATCGAGCGGCATCATGCCAAGGATAATCGCTGTGCCGCCGCGCCGCAGGGACGCCACCGCCAGATCAGCAGAGGCCTGCCGCCCGACCGCTTCAATCGCATAATGCGCGCCGCCGCCGGTTAGCTTGAGAATTTGCTTGGCCGC
>CALFEA010000045.1 GCA_937950385.1 uncultured Altererythrobacter sp.
CCCCGGGGACTGTTTTTCTATTTGCGACCACGTCTAAGCACAAAAACGCGCTGCATCCAGCTTCAACCCGCCATTGATGGGGCAAAACCTGCTGCAAAATGGACCTATTGGACCGATACTGCCGCACGCCGCGCTTATATCTGCGCAATCGTGATGCGGTGAAACCCGCGCAGATCATCGCGCCAAAAGGCAATATCTGCGCGGCCTGCAATCGCCCAAATGCTGCCATCGCCCGCCGATTGCGCCTGATCAGTGGCAGACGGGCTCGCCTCGCCAGTGGGATGCGAATGGAAATAGCCAAGCACTTGTGGGTCTCCTGCCCGCGCCGCTTTATGCGCGGAAATCAATGCGGCGGGGTCAATCTCGAAATGGGTACGGGGCGAGGGATGCACATTGAGCGTTTCGAGAAAGCCGGTAATCCGCGCGCCCTCACCCAATGACTGGCCCAGAAATATGCCGCAAGCCTCTGCTGGATGCGCGCGCGCCGCCGCATCGCGCATTGCCGCCATCACAGAACTTGTCACTTCACCATCCATCGCGCATGAGCCTTAGCGATGAGCGAGCATGAAGTCATTACAGGCACAATTGGTGAAGCGGCTCGCCTCGACAAGGCGCTGGCCAGTGCGAGTGATTTGTCGCGCGAGAGGGTCAAAGCTCTGATCGCAGATGGCCGCGTGATCATTGGCGGCAAGCCTGCATCCTCGCCCTCTGCCAAGGCCGCCGCTGGCACGCCCTTTGCCATCACCGTGCCCGCCCCAGTTGAAGCCGAGGCTCGCCCGCAAAACATCCCGCTAGAAGTGGTGTTTGAAGATGCGCACCTCATCATCGTCAATAAGCCTGCGGGCATGGTCGTGCATCCCGCCGCTGGAAATCCCGATGGCACTTTGGTCAATGCGCTGCTGCACCATTGTCAGGGACAGCTATCGGGCATCGGCGGCGTAGCGCGCCCCGGCATTGTCCACCGCATCGATAAGGACACATCGGGGCTGCTCGTGGTCGCCAAAACCGATAAGGCGCATGAGGGGCTGGCGGGGCAATTTGCCGATCACTCGATTGAGCGGCGCTATCTTGCCATTTGCGCCGGTCATCCAAAGCCAGCCAAAGGCACCGTCAAAGGGCGCCTTGGCCGCTCGCCGCAAAACCGCAAGAAAATGGCCGTGCTGCCCGAGGATGCAAAGCGCGGGAAGCATGCTGTCACGCACTATAAGTCGCTGGAACGGCTTAACAATTCATCGCTGATTGAATGTCAGCTGGAAACCGGGCGAACCCATCAGGTGCGCGTTCACTGTGCATCAATCGGTCATGCGCTATTAGGGGATCAGACGTATGGACGCGATCCCAAAGCCCTGCGATCAATCCTGAAAGAGACAGGATTCGCGCGGCAAGCGCTCCATGCGGCGAGTTTGGGGTTTATTCACCCTGTTTCGAAGGAGAAAATCGCTTTTTCGGCTGATATGCCCGCAGATATGCAGGCGTTAATCGACGAACTTGCATAGTATGATCGACGAAATGCAGCGAAATGGGCTGCAAATGTGATAATACATGCATATATGTAACCAAGTGGCCCGTAGCTACGGATGCCCATAAGGGGTCCGAAGACAAGAGGTCGACGCAAGAAAGGTTAGGAACGAAGTGACTACCAAGAAAACTACAGTCCCCGCTTTGGGCGGTGAGCAGAGCCTCAACCGCTATTTGTCGGAAATCAAAAAATACCCCGTGCTGACCGCTGAGCAGGAATATATGCTCGCAAAGCGCTATGAAGAACACGAAGATTCAGAGGCTGCAGCCCAGCTGGTTACCTCGCACCTTCGCCTCGTGGCGAAAATTGCGATGGGTTATCGCGGCTATGGCCTGCCTGTGTCCGACCTTATTTCCGAAGGGAATGTGGGCCTGATGCAAGGCGTCAAGAAATTCGAACCCGATCGCGGCTTCCGCCTCGCTACCTATGCGATGTGGTGGATCAAGGCGAGCATGCAGGAATATATTCTGCGCTCATGGAGCCTTGTCAAAATGGGCACGACCGCGGCGCAGAAAAAATTGTTCTTCAACCTTCGCCGGATGAAGAAGCAGCTCGAAGCCTATGAAGACACAGATCTTTCGGCGGAAGACGTCAATAAGATCGCGACCGATCTGGGCGTACCAGAACAAGAAGTCATCAATATGAACCGCCGCATGATGATGGGCGGCGATGGCTCCCTCAACGTGCCTATGCGCAATGGCGAGGAAGGCTCCGGCGAAATGCAGGATTGGCTGACCGATGATCGTCCTTTGCAGGATGAGACGGTCGCCGATGCGCAAGAAGCCGAGTTCCGCCATGAAATGCTGAACGAAGCGATGGATGCACTCAACGACCGCGAGAAGCACATTCTGACAGAGCGCCGCTTGACCGAAAAGCCGCAGACCTTGGAAGAGCTATCGCAAGTCTACGAAGTATCGCGCGAACGTATTCGCCAGATTGAAGTGCGCGCCTTTGAAAAGCTGCAAAAAGCGATGAAAACCATCGCTGGTGAACGGCTAATGCTGGGCGCTGGTTAAGCTTTTGAACCAAATGTTTTAGGAGGGGTCGGGTGCTTGCGTATCCGGCCCTTTTTCTTTGGGCGATAGAACCAATTCGCCCTGTGGCTGCAATAGCGCCATCTCTCTTGCAAATTCCAACAGCTCATCACGGCTGTTAATCGAACAGCACTCAACCGGCGCAATGTCGATCCGCACATCCAAACCGCGCATCTTTTCGCGCGGACATCGATGCTGAAGAACGGTGAAGCGTGTGACCAAACCCTCCTTTGGCTGACGAGACAAGAG
>CALFEA010000046.1 GCA_937950385.1 uncultured Altererythrobacter sp.
GGGTGAAGCGCAAAAAGGCCTCGCCTTTGCCGCATTCCTCAAATTGCTGGTCCCCTTCATTGTCGTCATTCCCGGCATTGCCGCGGTCATCTTGGCGCAGCAAGGCGTGCTGAATGGTACTGCTTTGACAGAGAAATCGGACCGCACCTATGGCCAGCTGATGGGCTTTGCGCCCGCTGGACTGCGCGGTCTCGTATTCGCCGCATTGATTGCCGCAATCGTGAGCTCGCTGGCGTCGATGATGAACTCGATCTCGACCATTTTCACCATGGATTTATACCGCAGCGTAAAGCCTAATGAGGCAGAGCAGCATTATGTGACAGTGGGCCGGATCACTGCCTTTGTCGCAATGGCAATTGCGCTGGTTTTGGCGCGCCCATTCCTTGGCGGCTTTGAAAGCGCGTTCCAAACGGTGCAGGAATATACCGGTTATATCGCACCGGGCATTGTGATCGTGTTTGTGCTGGGCTTCTTTGACAAGCGCGCCAATACGGCTGGCGCCTATACCGCGCTGATCGGCTCGATTGTGATGAATTTTGCAATGGCGCAATTGGCAGGCGATATGCCCTTTGTGATCCGCATCTGGATCGTGTTTGTTGTGGCCCTGATCGCAGCGTTCATCGTTTCTCGCCTTACGGCTGCGCCTGATGAGGAGCAAACGGTCAAGCTGGGCGATATCGGCTTTGCCACGAGCATGCTGTTCAACACGCTTGCGGCAATCACAGCGGCAATCTTAGTGGGGCTGTATGTTTTGCTTTGGTAAGAACGGAATGTTCGGCTGAACCTAGCAGGCAATCAGCTGACATCATTCACGAGTAAGGCAATGGGGAATGCAACTGGGGGGTTAAAGAGCAGGCTTTCGGTTTGCAGCATGACTGCACCCAACACCTGCCGCCAAGTGGACATTCAATGACACGTTTGACGGTTCATGTCCTTTAGGCCCTTCTCGACCGTATTGAGGCCCATTTTCTTGCGTAGCCGATTGACTTGCTTTGGATCTTCTAGTGGCCGCAGTTTCATCTTGCCGTTTTGACAATTCCAATCCGGCTGCGTGCCATATCTTTGTTTCTTGCCCGTGTTAACGGCAACGCGGTCCCACAAATAGGCGTAATTGCCTCTATTGACGCCGCCACTGGCAAGGTATTTCTCCATTCGGCCGAGTGCCATAGTCTGGAATTCGGGATAATCGTCAGCATGTTGCACCAATAGCCAGGCCTGATCTGAAACTGTGCGGCCAAATCGTTTGCGATCAATCCAATCGAAGTCTTCCAGCACTTTGCTGAGGTAGCGGTATGATATTTCATCCATGCGCGCCGCATGAGCCGCCGACAGCCTTTCGGCCCAATAAGCTTGACCAGATCGATCCGCTGTTTGCAGCGCTACGTAGATTCCGCGCGCTGACTGATCTTGACGCCATAACAAAGTGATTTGTTCCTGAATGCTTCGCAGCTCTGGGTCGCGGGAAAGGCGCGATGAGCCCAATTCGGAGAAAGATTGCCGTTTGCGTTCGATGAGATCTTCAAATTGCGCAGAGCCGGCCAAGAATATCTTCTCGCATTCCTCAGCAGTTTTCGCACTCTTAGCAATTTGCTGCGCCACTTCGGCCAGCATAAGATCCGCCTGCGTGTATTCGCCCTCGGTTCCTGAAGTTGCGGATTGTTCAGTTAGAGCGTCCGCGCCGCTGCCTTCAGCGCAATAGTCTGCGGCTGGAAACTTGCGGATATCATTATAGGGCTGGCCAGCCGCGGGCGAGCATGCAACAGCGGCCAATAAGATAGCGGTCAAGGCAATCGAATTTTGGCAATGTTTCATCACGCTGCGACATCCGCTGGAAAAGCTTGGTTGAAACGCTGCGTAAGAGGCCTTGCCTCAATCGATCCAATTGCAGCGCGCAAGCCAGCGATTAGATCACACTCAATTTCAGCAAATAGCTCTTCATATATCTGTGCCGTGTCTTTCATACATTGGATCAACCGGCGCGCCTCACCCTTACCTTTGCCGGTAAGATGATATTCCGTCCGGCGCCGATCATTGATGTCTTCGCGCTTCGTAACCAACCCTAAAGCCAATAGTTTTTGCACGCGCTGCGCCACATGCTGATGCTGAAGGTTTAGCCCTTTCGAAACATCAGCAATCGAGGCGCCTTCATTTTCGGCAAGAAAGTGCAAGACTGATGAAAGCAATACGGGGATTGCGATTCCGCGATCATGATAGACTTGCTTCATTTGCTCGCTGCTCTTCATCAAAAAGTCCTGAGCGAATTTGCCGAGATACGCATTGCGAGCGCCCTCTGATTTCGGAAAAGTCATCTGATACCTTCGATATATTAAACTAATTGCGCAATAAATTGGATAAATAATTGCGACATGTCAAGCCAGTTGAGCAGTAGGAAATTGATCGTGAGTGGCAAAGCCCTTTGGGAATTGCGCTTAGGCCCTATAAATTGGCACGGCTCAGATCGATATTCTGGGTAATTTCTAGCGATTGCAGAAATTCGCGATCGTGGCTGACCACAAGAAGCGCGCCATCATAGGCTGAAAGCGCCCGTTCTAAAAATTCAATAGAATAGATATCGAGATGGTTTGTGGGTTCGTCCAGAATGAGCAGCTCAGGCGGGGTGTGGCCCGATAAGGTGCAGGCCAAAGCGGCGCGCAAGCGCTCTCCCCCGCTTAATTGTTTGGCCACTTTTAGTGCCGCAGCTGCACGGAAACCAAACTGTGCCAAAGCGGCTCTGCAATCATTCTGCGTTAAATCTGGATGCAAGCTTGCAAAATTATGGGCGATTGTTTGATCTGGATCAGGCAATGCCGCTGCTTGATCAAAATAGGCAAATGCGCTCGTGCCGGTTACAGCGCCGCACAAAGGCTCAAGCTTGCGCGCCGCAATTTTTAGCAAAGTGCTTTTCCCGCTGCCATTTTCGCCTGACACTGCAACGCGGGCCGGGCCGATGATGGAAAAAGAGACATCCTCTAGCACTGGCTCCTCGCTCAAATATGCTGCAGATACCTCTTCAAATTTCAGCGCAGTTTTGCGGCTTGATAAGTTTGTCCTTGATAATTCT
>CALFEA010000047.1 GCA_937950385.1 uncultured Altererythrobacter sp.
AATATGCGCGCTCATCCCGATTTTTGCGTGAGACAGGGCACGAAACGGAGCGATATCCACCGCCAATTCCTCTGCGCTTGCCTCGACTATCGGCAATTCCTTATGGCTGTCCGCAATCGCGCGGCCGTGGCCCGGCATATGTTTCAGGCATCCGGTAACGCCCGCCTCTGCTAGTCCTTCGATGACAGCACGGCCCAGCGCAGCCACTTGCACCGGATCGCTGCCAAGCGAACGATCGCCGATGACATTGTCTGTTTCTGCGCGGCGCACATCCAATGGGGCCTGGAAGTCTACATTGATGCCCATTGCTAACAATTCTGCGCCCATCGCGCGGGCATTGACGCGGGCAGCTTCTATCGCTGAGGCAGGCGCAATTTGGTAAAGGCGGTCAAACGCTTGACCTGCTGGGTAATCAGTCCAATGCGGCGGCCGCAAACGCGCGACCCGGCCACCTTCTTGGTCGATAGAGATGAAAGTGTGTTCGCGCCCATGAATACCGCGCAAATCATCTGTAAGCGCGCGCAATTGATCGGGGTCCACGCAATTGCGGCCAAACAGGATATAGCCGACCGGGTCGCACTCTTTAAAAAAAGCGCGTTCGCCGTCAGAAAGGGTTTCCCCTGCAATGCCAAATATAGCCGGTGTCATGCTGGAAAAACTCGCAGCAAAGGCGGCATTGAGCAAGTTCTAACACGGCGGGTAATGGGGAAAACGGCCCATTCTCGAGCCATTTTACCCCATTTCACCCTGATCGCGGGTTTCCGCGCTGATTTAGCGCTTCACCTGACATGGAAGACCATCGGCCTTCAGCTTGCCGCAGAGCGTGTTTGCCGCGCTCGCACTGCCTGCAACCGCTTGCAAACGATAGACTGTACCAATGTCAGCCGTACCCTTCACGATGCGGTATTTCACACCGTTGAGCGCTGCGGTTTGACCGCGAAGCTCTTTCCAACCGGCCTCAGCACGGGCTTTGGAGCCATAGGCACCAACTTGGACCCCGACGCCTCCGCTGGCAGAGGCTGTTTGGGCCGCAGCTGCAGCATTGCCTTCGCCATTGGTTTCGCTGGCTGAGCTTTCGCCGGAATTGGTGAAAGACGCGCCCGCATTAGCAGCCGCTGAATCCTCGATCTTCGAAGGTGTGCCAGTGGCAGCGCCTGAACCATCAGCGATTGTGCCCTCGCGGGTCTGCCCCTCGCCTGTGGCCGGCGCAACATCACCGGTTCCAGCAAACTCTTGGCCGCCCGCATCATCTGGACGTTCCTTATAATCGCCCGCCGGCGCTTCGATTGTGCTGCCATCAGCTACTGCATTGGAATCGCTATTGCGATTGGTCAGCCACCATAGCCCGCCAATAATGAGCCCGAGCAAAAGGATAAGCATTGCAGCAAGACCGATAATGCGCGCGGTATCAACCGTGCCTGCACCATCGTCATACTCATCGGATTCAAGCCAAGGCAGGCTTTCCTCTTCATTGAGCTCCAGTTCAGCCGCCCCTTCCGAGGTGTCTTCGATCCATTCGTCTTCGCCCGTCATGGTTTCCCCTGCGGTTATCATCATTACATCTCCTCAACCGCCTGAACGCCCAAAATGCGCAGACCATTTCTTAGAGTTTGCCCCAATTGCTCGCTTAGGAAAAGCCTTGCGCCTGATATTTCAGGGTTTTGTGCCACAATGAAGCGCTTATCAACCCGGGTGTTACCCAAATTCCAATAGGCGTGAAACGCGCCAGCGAGTTCATAGAGGTAAAATGCGATCCTATGCGGTTCGCGCGCGCTAGCAGCCGCTTCGACCAGGCGCGGGAATTGCGCGGCCTGTTTGATAAGCTCCAACTCCTCGGTGCCCAATTGATCGATATGTTCGTCAGAGGCTGCAAAGCCTTCTTCGGCCGCTTTGCGCATATTGGAATGGATCCGCGCATGGGCATATTGCACATAGAAGACCGGATTGTCTTTTGATGCCTCAACTACCTTGGCAAAGTCGAAGTCCATCTGCGCCTCTGGCTTGCGCGATAGCATGGTGAAGCGGACAACATCCTTGCCCACTTCCTCAATCATATCAGCAAGCGTGACAAAATTGCCCGAACGCTTGGACATTTTTAATGGTTCACCGTCGCGCATCAGCTGGACCATTTGCACCAGCTTCACATCGAAAGGTATTTCGCGGCCCGCGCCTTTGGTCAGCGCGGCAACAGCGGCTTTAATCCGCTTGACCGTGCCGGCATGATCCGCGCCCCAAATATTGATCATCGCATCGGCTTTTTCCGCCTTTTGGAAATGATACGCCAGATCAGCGCCGAAATACGTCCATGCGCCTGATGATTTCTTAATCGGCCGATCTTGGTCATCACCAAATTGCGTTGAACGGAACAAGGGCAGTTCAACTGGCTCCCAATCTTCTGGCGGGGCCTTGCCCTTCGGTGCTTCAAGCACGCCATCGTAAACAAGATCATGATCGCGCAGCCATTTTTCCGCTGCATCCGGCTTGCCTGCAACATGCAGCGCCGCCTCTGAAGAGAACAGATCATGCTCGATACCCAGCAAAGCGAGGTCTGACCTGATGAGCTCCATCATCTCATTCACAGCGCCAGTGCGGAACGTTTCGAGCCATTGCGCTTCGGGAGCGGATTTAAACGCATCGCCATGCGCCTTGGCCAGCGCTGCGCCAACGGGTTTGAGATAATCGCCCGGGTAAAGGCCCTCAGGAATGTCACCAATATCCTCGCCCAGCGCTTCCAAATACCGCAAATGCGCGGACCGAGCGAGCACATCGACCTGTCCGCCAGCATCATTGATGTAATATTCGCGCGTCACATCATGGCCGGAAAATTCCAGCAAGCTTGCCAGCGCATCACCCACCACCGCGCCGCGGCAATGGCCCATATGCAAGGGCCCCGTGGGGTTGGCCGAGACATATTCGACATTGACCCGTGCCCGCTTGCCATCCTGAGCTTCGCCCATGGATGATTGCCCGTAAGTATCGCCCATCGCGGCAATGGCATGCAATTCCGCAATCCAGACCGAAGGCTCAAGCCGCATATTGATGAAGCCGGGCCCGGCGATTTCGGCGCTGGAAACATCGGGATCAGCGCTAAGCTTTTCGACAATTTTTTCCGCCAGTGCTCGAGGATTGGTCTTGGCCTGCTTTGCCAGAACCATGGCGGCATTGGTCGCCAAATCGCCATGCGATGGATCGCGCGGAGGCTCAACGGTTACACCGCGGTGCGGCGTATCTGCAGGCAATATGCCGTCGCCTTCAAGCGCGCCAAGAATAGCGGTCAATTTCGCCGCAAAGCTAGCATGTACAGTTTGAGTGTTTTTCGGTGTATCGGACATACACGCGCGCCTAGCCGATCTGAACGCAAGTGCAAACCGCCTAGCGCCCTAATCATGCAGCATTTCAGCGGTAATTTTAGCGCGTGGCGTTATAGGCCAATTGCTGCTCGTTCAGTTGAAAACCGACAAGCAGTTCAAAACTGGTGCGCTGGATGGCTGCGCGAACGGCTGGATCAGCAAGCGGATCGAGCGCCGCATCCACATCGCCAGCTTTGCGGCGGCGAGTAATTTTCTCACGCACGTCAGCAGGCAGAGTTGCAGCCGCCTTATCCACAAATGCACCGGCCTTGGCGCTAGCCTGTGCGCGTTCTTGTCCATCGACAAAATTGAGCGTCACCGAGCCTACTCGCTTGGTCACAACCGCGCTCCCGCCGCGCAAAACGGTCGAGAAATACGGCAAAGTCACTGTTCGTGCACCGCGCGTATCGGTGCGCCGGCCCACCACATCAAAGGTCGCGCCGGTATAAACCTTGGCACCCGAATCATCGCATGTGCTGCGCAGATTGGTAATCGCGGCGGTCACATCGAGATTGTCTGATGTCGTTAGACCAGCAGAACGGAAAGTCGTCACATCGCCGGTATAGTCAGGTACGCCAACAGCAGGACAGGATGAAAGCACCGCTGTGATCCCCACGCCTTGATCAACAACC
>CALFEA010000048.1 GCA_937950385.1 uncultured Altererythrobacter sp.
GCATTTTGAGCTATCCTCCGGCCGCCACAGCGCTCATTATCTGCAATGCGCACGCGTATTGATGAACCCTCAGCGCGCATCCCGTTTGGCCATTGCTTTAGCCCAGAAACTTCCCCGAGAGATTCGCAGCGCAGTGGATATCGTGGTCTCTCCGGCAATGGGCGGGCTGATAATTGGGCATGAAATGGGCCGAGCATTGGAAAAAGATGCGATGTTCCTTGAGCGGCCAGACGGTGAATTTCATCTGAGGCGCGGCTTTGCTTTAGAGCCGGGCGCCAAGGTTCTGATGGTCGAAGATGTTGTCACCACCGGTCTTTCCAGCCGCGAAGCTATCGCAGCTGTGGCGCGTGAAGGCGGCGAAGTGATCGCTGAGGTGGCCTTGGTCGATCGTTCCGGCGGCGAGGCAGATTTGGGCGTGCCATTTGTGCCGCTGATCGGGATTAACTTCCCAAGCTATGCACCTGACGAAATCCCCGACGAGCTTGGAGCGGTTCCGATTACCAAGCCGGGGAGCCGCAAATAGTGCCCCCTCCTTTGCGTCTTGGCGTGAATATTGATCACGTTGCCACCATCCGCAATGCGCGCGGAGGCGATCATCCCGATCCTGTGCGCGCCGCTGAAATCGTCGCGAGCGTTGGCGGCGACGGTATTACGGCGCATCTGCGTGAAGATCGGCGGCATATCCGCGATGAAGATTTGGCCCGCATCCAAAGCGCGACCGATCTGCCGCTCAATCTTGAGATGGCCGCGACCGAGGAAATGCTGGAGATCGCGCTGCGTCATAAACCGCACGCCGCCTGCATCGTTCCCGAAAAGCGCGAGGAGCGCACGACCGAGGGCGGGCTAGATGCAGCGGGTCTGCACAATTCGCTCGTCCCGATTATCGATCGGCTTAATCAGGCCGGCATCCGTGTCTCACTGTTTATCGAGGCAGATGAACGCCAGCTCGACACAGCGATCCGTCTGGGCGTGCCGGTGGTGGAATTTCACACAGGCGAATATGCGCACGCCCATTTGGCCGATGATAATGAACGCGTCGCAAGCGAGTTGAAACGCATTGCGGATATGTCAGCACTGGCTTTGAAAAACGGCGTTGAACCGCATGCTGGCCACGGACTGACTTTCGAGAACGTCCAACCCATTGCTGCTATCCCGCAGCTCGCCGAACTCAATATAGGGCATTATTTGATCGGTGAGGCTGTGTTCACCGGGCTCGAGGCTGCGGTGAAGAAAATGCGCGACTTAATGGATGAGGCGCGTTGATATGGCCGGTAACGCGCCTGATCTTGAGCTGACCGGCAAACAAAAACTGTGGGCGCTGGCCGGTGTCGTGCCGTTCATGATCAGCCTTTGTCTGCTGGGTTTTGCCCTAAATTCTGGCAAAGTATTGGTGCTGGCGATTGCATGGCCGGCACTGCAATTGTTCGGCTATGTTGGGGCCATTAACCGCGCCAAGGGTGATTTTTCGCATCCCTTATGGATCAGCCAGGTGAGCATTCATTGGATTGCGCTGGCTCTTATTGCGCTTTTGATTATCGCCCCGCCTGGTTGATGCACTGCCATATAAGGACCGCTTAATGACTGAACCAAAACAAGCCGTTTGGCCGTTTGTATTGATGCTGATATTTTATGGCCTGATGCTCGTCGGCAGCAGCGTGCTATTGTTCTTTGGCCTAGCCTTTGGGTCAGAAGCATACCGTGACCGCGGCATACCGTTTGAAGAGCTGGCGATGATGTCCGGCCCATTTGTTGTCTCGTTGGCATTGCTGGTCGCGACCATATTCCTTTGGAATGCAGGCAAGTATCTGGTCACTTACATCATGTTTGGCGCGTGCTTTCTAATGTTCTTTTTCGCATTTTTTGGCAGCTTTGGGCTGATATTATGATTATCGGGCTGGGGTCAGATTTGTGCAATATTGAGCGCATTCAAAATTCGCTAGACCGGTTCGGGGAAAGGTTTGAGAACCGTGTTTTCACCGACAAGGAACGCGCAAAAGCACGCCGCCGTCCTTTCACCATTGCTGGTACTTATGCCAAACGCTTTGCTGCGAAAGAGGCTTTTTCCAAAGCCGTTGGGACAGGCTTTCGGCGCGGCGTCTTTATGAAAGACATTGGCGTAGTGAACGCTCCATCAGGCGCGCCGACTCTTGCGCTTGAGGGCGGCGCTGCAAAACGACTTGCGGAAATGGTGCCAGATGGCCATGTCGCGCATGTTCATCTTACCCTCACCGATGATCACCCATGGGCACAAGCCTTCGTGATTATCGAAGCCCTCCCGGCGTAACCGCCAATAAAATTGTGACAGATAGCCAGAAGATATGAGCCAAAAAGACACGAATGCGGCCGAAGAAAAGGTCAATTGGTTTGCCGAATTGCGCGGATTAGGCCTGATGCTGCTCGCTGTGCTGGTATTCCACAGCTTTATCGCAAAACCGTTCTATATCCCCTCCACCTCTATGATGCCGGGCTTGTTTGTTGGTGACCGGTTGGTGGTCAGCAAATATCCATATGGTTGGTCGTGGGCCTCCGCATCCTTCCATCTGCTGCCTCGCGGTGAATGGCGGATCAATGGCGCCACGCCGGAATATGGCGATGTGGTGATCCCCGTGCATCCGGTGCGTGATGAGGACTATATCAAACGCGTTGTTGCCTTGCCCGGTGACAGGTTCGAAGTGCGCGAGGGCCAGATTATCCTCAACGGCAAACCTGTCCCGCAAGAAGTCGTGCCCGCTGTCCGCATTCCGGTTGAGCCAAGCCTTTTGTGCAATGGCTCACCCTGCCTCTCCGATTTCGAAGCGTACCGCGTTAGGGAAGCCAATGGCGCGCAATTTTACGAACCGCCCACCTACCGTGAAACTATGCCCAATGGCGCGTCTTATCTGATCATCGATCACTTGCGCGAACGCCCGCTCGATGACTTTGCCGGGATCACCATTCCCGAGGGTCACGTGTTCGTAATGGGCGACAATCGCGACCATTCCTCTGACAGCCGTGAATTGGTTGATCCAGGCGGCTTGCAAGGACCAATCCCGTTGGAAAATATTGGCGGCCGTGCCGAGTTTATCACCTTCTCATTGGATGGCAGCTCCACATGGAACCCGATCAGCTGGTTCACAGCCATGCGCGGCGACCGGGCATGGTCAACTTTGCGCCCACCGTTGACCGAGACGCAAACAAGCGCGGCAAGCGAATAGGCGGCAATAGGCAAGAATGGCGAAGAAATTCCTCTGGATCACTGCAACGCTGATTATCCTGACGCTCGGCGTATTGTTCGCCTTGCGCATTTGGGCAAGCGAACTGACCGCGATTGCCTTTGTGCCAACGACTGAATTTACTGAGCAAGCCCCTTTACAAGCCAACGCTTATGAAGACCCAGCTCTGTGGTATTCGCGCTCCGGAATTGGCGTAAGTGATCCGGCCCGCTGGCAGCCAAGCTTTGAAGGCGAAGAAGCCGGAATTCCCCTCCCTGTCGATCCTGCCAGCCGCGACTTTGCTGTTTTCTTTGTCCACCCGACCAGCTTCATTGACCGCAATGCGTGGAACGCTGCAATTGGTGATGCCGAGGCAGAACG
>CALFEA010000049.1 GCA_937950385.1 uncultured Altererythrobacter sp.
GCGGATATCTTTGACTACCCGCTCAGCAGGGGCCTTTGAGTGTTTTGACTTCATCTTCGTTCCTTACAGTCACTACGATGAACCCAAAACACTCTCCTATTTTATGCAGCTAATCTGTCTCATGAACGCTGACGGGGAACACCTGTTAAAGATAATATGTTTGCATTGATCCTATTTGGTTGGTTATATTGCAGCCAAATAGTTGCTTGCGCAGTGCTCAAGTTCTGAAGAGCGGGCAATGGCGTAGCCTTAAGCGGGCACAGCAGGCGATGAAATGCAATTGGGAGCAGGTTTGATGTCACCGAAGTTTTCCGAGAATAAGCGTTCCGTTCTTAACGGGGTGGCGATCACGGTAATTGCGTCAATTTTACTAGGCGCATGTGCAGCAGCGCCCAAAGCGCAAACGGCCGCATCCGCTAGCGACAGCGCTTTGGCGGTTGAAGCGTCAGCTGGCGACATTAGCCCTTTAGAGGAAGAAGCGCGGAAAAAAATCGTGCGGCTTCAAGCCATGATAGCAGACGCAAAAGCCGATGGTCATGACATCACTCGCGAAGAAGCGGTGGTCTGGTATGCCAATGAATTTCTCAAATTTGCCAATTGGGATGCTAAAAATCAAGAGGCGGTTGAATATGCCTTTTCGCAATATCGCTATTGGGCCGCAGATGCGAAACAGCGGGCTGCCGAAGTTCCAGATTTCCAGCGCCGCGAAGTCAACAACATCCTCGATAAGGCAATGACTGAGCTCACTGCTGTGATGGAAGGCGAGGTCACTCGCCGTCCGGTTCACAAAGTGGATTGGCAAAATATCGAGGTGACCGAAAACCTCCTTAAAAGCGGTGGAAAGCCAACCTTCCTTTACGACTATTTCTCCAAATCAGTGGGCCGCCCGCTGACAGATGAAGGCGTCTATAATGACTATCTCGGCAATATTTATCACGGCGGACAGCGCCTGTATGATGTGGACCATGACCGCGCGATCAATTCATTCCTCCTCAACGAGGATGGTACGTGGAACGAGGAGCGCTTAAGCTACATCACCGAGATTCCTGACACCAATGTCGGCTTCTTGTACTATTGGATCATGGGCATTCCAGAGTGGGTGGAGAGGCGCGAGCCAGAGGTGCGCAAGGGGCGTTCCCTGTTCACCGGATTTGACATCGACAATCCGCTTGTTCGCGAAGTTTGGGGCAAGATCATCCGCAAGACGGGTGAGATGACCAAAGGCAAAAAAGTCACGCAGCTTGGCTTTGTTTTAGCCAATGAGCCCCACTGGTATTCTCAAAAAGGACATTGGACCGCACCTTTCCAGGAAATGCAGGAAATTTCATCCTACACGCGCGATAAATTCCGCATTTGGTTGGATAACAAATATGGCGGCGACATAGCTGAATTGAACGCAAATTGGGGAACCGATTTTGCTGACTTCGCCAGCGTCAATATTGAAATCCCGATTGACAAAGCGACCCAGGGCACGCCGGTTTGGTATGATTGGCAGCGCTATAATATGGACCGCGCGATTGACTGGTTCACCTTCGTTCAATCCGAACTGCACAGCGTAAACCCAGATGCTGATACCAGCATCAAAATCATGCCGAACATGTTCACGGAGAACAATCGGTCGCACGGCATTGATGTGGAGGCTCTGACAGAGCTGACCACGATGATCGGCAATGATGCTAAAACGCATGAGGGCCGGTTGCTTAGGAACAAAAACCCAGAACCGTGGGAGGAGCATTATTCCTATTGGTGGGAAGAGATGAGCGTTTCCTACGATTTCATGGAATCGGTTTCACCGGGCAAAATTCACTTCAATTCAGAAAGCCATTTCCTCTCCTCCTCCACCTTCCGCAAGATGGATATGACGATTGAATATGTCCGCAATGTCTATTGGCTTGCGACCTTGCAGGGCATGGATGCGAACACAGGTTGGTTCTGGGCACGCGATCCTGATGGTTCGTTTGAGGACAGGCTGGAAGGCGAGTTGAACTTCTTTGATCCGGCGCTGGCTGGATCATTTGTGGGCTCTGTCAACCAGCAGCCCCATGTCGCCAATGAAGTCACGCAGGTGATGTTCGATCTCAACTCTTATTCTGAAGAGATCGTCGCATTGCGGGCGCAGCGCCGCCCTGTTCGCCTGTTTTATTCAGAAACCTCTGCGATCAACAAACCAAACCACATGTCGCAGCAATTCAAAGCCTATGAGAAGTTCTTCTTTGAAGGCATTCCCGTGGGCTATGCGACGCAAAAGATCATTGAGAAACAGGACAATGCCCAGTGGGATGTGATCACCGTCTATAAAACAGAATTTGTCACCGATGGCGAGTTTGCCGCTTTGCAGGCGTATCTCAATGACGGCGGCACAGTGGTGCTCGACAATTGGCAGAGCCTGTCGAAGGATGAATATGGCAAGCCGCGCGCTGAGAAGCTGACCAAGGGCAAGGGCAAGCTGATTGTTCTTGGAAAAAGCGCCGGACTGGATGCATTGCAATCCGCTGCTCTGACGCAGGCTGCGGCCTCCATGCCCGAGGTTGTCATGACACAGGATAATGGCAGCACGCATCAGGCGGTCACTTGGCGCGTCGTCTCGCACAAGGATGGCGGGTATCTTCTCAACGCGATCAACCTTGGCAAAACTGCCTCGAAATTGACGCTGGCGGGCAAGGATGACCGCGCCATGTCTGCAACCGATATGATGACGGGCAAGGCGCTGGGTTCAGCATTTCAGATTGAGCGAAATGGCGTCCTTTTGCTGCATGTGAAGCCCTAATCCTGCGCGCTTTTGAACGATGAATAAAATACCGGAGAGACCATAATGAGCCGTACCCAGCCAGCCCGTTTAATAACTAAGCTCAGCGCGGTTCTGCTGGCAGGTATTGCCACCAATGCCTGCGCGGCATCTGACCCGCAAAGCGCGGCTGGCCTTCAATCCGCCTCTTCGGTCAAACCGGCCTCCAAAACGGCTTACGACACTTTATTCGTGCCGATCACTGATGCGATCCCGTTTGAAAACAGTCGCCGGCGCAAATGGGACAGCCCCGTTATCGCAGACGTTGATCAAAACGGTTTGCAAGACATCATCATCACTGAACATGGCCGCAGTGTCCTGATCTTTTGGAATGAGGGCCAAGGCAAATTCTCCAAAACTCAGAGGCTGGCAGGCGGCGATCTGCACGGTATTGCTGTGTCCGATTATGACCGCGACGGGGTAATGGATGTTGTCATCCAGCAGGGCGGGGGGGGCGGTGCCAATCCGCGCCGTCCGTTACACCTGAGGATCGACAAAGATCGCACCATCGTCTCGCGCGATACGTTCGACTATTTCGAAAAAGGGCGAGGGCGCGCGGCGAAATTCACCGATTTTGACGGCAATGGATTGCTCGATCTGGTCGTCACAGGCTTTCCAACTAAGGATCAAACTGAAGGTGCGAACCACCTTTACACCAATGTGACAGAAGAGCAGTTCGTCTTCTCTGGCAATTTACCGCAAGCGCAGTGGCTCGGCTACCGGCTGGTCCCTTCGGACCTTGACGGTGACGGTACCAATGAAATGGTATTTTTTGGCGGCAAGAATATGGTCGCCGCGCGGCATAATGGCGACCGCAGCTTTGCCAATATAAACGCCTCAGCTTTCGGCCCGCTGGCCAAAACCAGCGATATCGCCACAGCCGTCGAAATTGACTTTGACAATGATGGTGACTTCGACCTGTTCCTGCCGCGCGCAGAGCATCAGTTCGATCTGGAAAATTATTATGATGCGCAGGCACAGACCTATGCGTTCATCACTTTCCGCAAGCCGTTTTTGCATGACAATCTGAAGGTTGAAGGCGACCTAGTTCTAGAAAATTTGCAGCGCACTTATCCGCATTATGACATCTTCCTCGGCAAAGACCGGGTGAAATTGCCAGAAGTGCCGGATCGCCATGCCGGACGCGATCTGACGATTGCGCGCGAAGATGCGATGGGCTGGCCGGAAGGGAAAACTGAGGCTGGGCTCTATATTGGCTATATGGGCGATGGAATGTGGCGCATTGGCGGACAGACACGATCCCGCCTCGCAGCCGTCGTGCGCAATGTCGCGGCGGCCGAGCCGGCCGAGCCGGGCGAGCCGCAACAGCTGCTTCCCGCCAAATTGCTGGAGAACCGGGGAGGCCGTTTCGTTGATGTGACAGCGGCGATGGGCATTGATATTGCGGAACAAACCACGGGCGCTGCGACCGGTGACTTCAACAATGATGGCTATGCTGATCTCGCCGTATTGAAATATGGCAATATGGCGCAAGTGAACACGCATATGCTGCTGCTCAACCAAGGCGGCAATAGCTTTGAGCAAGTGGATGGCCACGGTATCAAAGCAAGCGGCCGCGGCATGACTGGCGGCGCAATTGAAGCCTTTGATTACAATTCAGATGGCGCGCTTGATCTCGTCCAATCTGATGAGCGAGGACGTTGGCAATTGTTCGAGAACCAAATTGCAAATCGTGGCAATTTTGCAATCGTGCGGGTCGGCAATTCACCCAGCGGACGCGCCCTCAATGCGGAGGCCGTGCTAACGGTGGCCGCTTGCGGCCAAACCTACCGCAAATGGGTTGGCTCAGGTTCTGCGGCATTTTCACAAAGCATGAATAGCGAATTGCACATTGGCCTTGGCACATGCACAAAAGTGGACAGCGCAAGCGTGCGGTGGAGCAATGGCGAAACGGCCAATGTGACGCTTAAAGTCAACGCGATTACGCCCGTGGGCTCATAATCGCGCCGCGACTTTAGCTGGCACCGTGGGCGCGCTTAGCAGCTTCTGCAAACGGTCCGCGACCCAGAAAGTTCAAATGCACGTCGCGATTGGCGGTGTTGAGAGGCTCCTGTGGATTGCCCCAATGACTTTCCATTACACGCAATGGGCGCTGTCCAGCAGACAGCGCCATAGCGTGCGCGATTGAGGCAACGACCGCGCCGGGATCACCCGGTAAGTTTGGAATTTTGCCAGAGCCCATATTTGCGCTCATCGCGCCATAGCCATCCAAATGCGCTTCGTCAGAACGGTCCTTCAACGCTTTGGTGAGTTCCTCGCGGTTCTCCCAAAAGTCGGTGGGATAGCCGCCCGGCTGAATACAAGTAACATCCACGCCCATCAGCGCCGTTTCATAGGCAAGCGTGTCTGACATCGCTTCGATTGCGAATTTGGTCGGGCAGTAATGTCCAAGCCCGGGCCAAATCATCCGTCCAGATTGCGAGGACATATTGATAATATGGCCAGATTTGCGCGCACGCAAAGCGGGCAGAACCGCGCGGATCATGCGCTGATAGCCAAATACATTTGTGTCGTAGGCAAGCTTGGTCGCTTCCAAATCCTGCGCCTCTAACGGGCCAACAATCGCAATCCCTGCATTGTTAATGAGCACATCAGGCGCGCCGCCAATAATCGCCTTCGCCGCAGCATATCCTGCTGCAACGCTGGCATCATCCAGCACGTCGATCTCCACCACATGCAGGTCAAGCTTGTTCGCCTTCGCCTCTTTCAAAAGATCGCTTGCTTCTTCACGCGGAAGTCCGCGCATAGTGGCGATGACCTTGGCACCCGCCTTCGCATAGTGAACGGCACCAAGGCGCCCGAACCCACTGGAGCAGCCAGTGATCAAAACCGACTTGCCCGAAAGGTCAACCGGATTTGCGTCCTGTGTCGCAGCCGCCGCTGGCGTGCCAGCAATAACGCCAACGGCAGGAATTGCAGCGCCCGCTGCAAGCACTTTTCGCCGTGAGATATTGGGACCAGAAGGCTGAGACGGTTTCTTTTGCATTAGAGGGCTCCTTTAGCCGCTTTTTCACTATCGTAGACGAGCCGGAAACCAACATTGCTTGCCCCAAGCCCGGGGTCGCGCCCGCTGCGTGCAGCAGGGCGATAACGTTGGCAATAATTGGGCGCGCAAAGGAATGATCCCCCCTTCATTACGCGCGAAGCAAAGTCAGGATTGCCCGGATCATAAGCTACATTGGCCGATGGACCTTGCGGATTGCGGCGCGGGCGGTTCGGATCATGACCGGGGGCATAAAGATCGCTGGTGACCTCCCACACATTGCCGATCATATCGTGGATGCCCCAATCATTGGCGGCGTAACATCCTACAGGAGCCACCCCGCCAAAGCCGTCCTCTTCAAAATCCTTGACCGGAAAAACGCCTTGCCAACTGTTGGCCTCAGAAGGTTGCTCAGTGTAATTTTCTGCACCAGCGCGCGCAGCATATTCCCATTCAGCCTCTGTCGGAATGCGCCCGCTGCGCCATTTCGCATAGGCTTCCATATCCGCATAAGCCATATGCACCACGGGTCGGCGCTCATCCGCATCCGCGCCATCAGGGCCAAGCGGCTTTTTCCAATTGGCACCAGGGCGATATTCCCACCAATCAGCATAATTATTGGACGGACGATCAGGGGCGGCAAACACAGCTGAGCCAGCCTTCAGCATATCTGCAGGTATCTGATCGGCGGGCACAGCGAACATGGCGGGATCAACGGGCTTTTCAGCGACAGTGACATAGCCGGTTGCTTTGACAAATTCAGCAAACTGCGCGTTGGTGACCTCTGTGGTGTCAATCCAAAAGCCGTCAACCGTGACTTCGCGTGCTGGCCCCTCTTCGCGGTAGACGTCTTCTTGACCCATCATAAATGTGCCACCTTCAACAGCAGCAAAGGCTTTGGCAGGAGCGGTACAATCGCGCGCGGCCTTGGCGCTGCTACCTGCATTATCGCCCACGCCATTGCCGGATGCATTGTCGCTATCGCTACAGGCTGCAAGAATGGCAGCGGCGCCTAGCGCCAAGACACCGCCCCAAAATCCGGCATTTTCTCGCATAGGCTTCAACCAATCTCTCCTAAAATGCCGTTGACTCACCAAACATATGATGTTTACGTAAGTCTTATAAGTGAGGAACGCTTCGGTCAAGTTCAGGCCAAGGCAAACCAAGACACAATATATAGCGGGAAACCGCAGGAGAAGGAATGACGCAAGAAGCGCTACCATTGTATTTGGGAGGGGCGCTGGTGCAGGGCTCCGACACTCTCGATGTGATCAATCCGGCGACAGATCAGAAAGTTGGCGCTATTATTGCGGCGGCCCCTGACCATGTTGATGCCGCGCTGAAAGCTGCCGAAGATGCTTTTCCATCTTGGTCCACCTTATCTGGCGCGCAGCGTGCGGATTGGATGGATAAATTGCGCGAAGCAATCGCCGTCAAAGCTGAACACCTCAAACAATTGGTTCACCTTGAAATGGGCAAACCGATGGGCGGCGCGACAGAAGATTTTGAAATGCTGCTTCATAGTCTTGAATTTTATGCGGGCGAGGCGCGCAATCTTAAGTCGGGCACTTTGCCTGATCCGGCAGGCACACACACGCATGAGATTATCAAAGAACCCGTTGGCGTAGTAGGTGCATTTCTGGCGTGGAATTTCCCGCTGCTCAATCTGGCCTATAAATTGGGACCTACATTGGCGGCCGGCTGCCCGATTATAATCAAACCCTCGGCCAAGACGCCGCTATCGACTTATGCGGTTGGCGCGATTTGCGCCGAGATTGGCTTGCCCGCTGGCGTGGTCAATGTGATTGGCGGCGATGATGTGGCGATTGGCAATCAGATATCCTCCTCCCCGATACCTGCGATGCTGACACTGATCGGCTCCACGCAAACGGGCGTTCATGTGATGAAAACAGGTGCGACTTCGATCAAGCGTTATTCAATGGAGCTGGGCGGAAACGCTCCCGTTCTGGTTTTTGAAGATGCCGATCTTGATCTGGCCGCCGATATTATAACGGCATTGAAATTCGGCAATTCTGGTCAAATCTGTGTCGCGCCTAACCGCGTTTATGCCGACGCCAGCATTTCAGTAGCGCTCAGCGACAAAATTCTCGAACGCGCGAAAGCCGTCAAAGTAGGCTTTGCCGAGGATGAGGGCGATGAGGCCATCGGCATGGGGCCATTGATTGATCACGGATCTTTGCGCCGCATCGAAGCTTTGATTGCCGATGCAGTTGGCGGCGGGGCGTCGGTCTTGACCGGAGGCGGTTCGCCTGAAGGCATCGATAAAGGCGCTTTTCTAGAGCCAACCGTTTTGACAGGTGTCACCAATGATATGACCATCGCTAGCGATGAGGTCTTCGGCCCTGTCATCAATCTAATGCAGGTTGAAGCCGATGAAGAGGCGATGATTGCAGCGGCGAATAACACTGAAGCTGGCCTCACCGCTTATATCTTCACTCAGGATGCTGAACGCGCCAATCGCTTGTCACGCGCACTGCGGTTCGGGGAAATTCAGATCAACGGCGTGAAATATGACATCAGCCTTCCGCATGGCGGGCTTAAGCAATCCGGCATTGGAGTGGATTGCTCGCATCTTGCGCTGGATGACTACTTTGCAACCAAACGGATTAGCACCGCGATCAGCGGCTAAGGGACTACACAATGCGCAATAGGTTTTACACATTGGGGCATATGACCATTTTGGTCGGCTTGCCGTTTGCTGCGCCGGCATTGCTGAGCGCGCATGAGATACCACCTCCACAAATTGCAACCAATGGTTCTGATCCGCTGCCAATGTCTGATCCTTCAGATGCAGAGGGCTGGGTATTGAACGAGGAAGTCTCCGATGAATTTAACGGCGACGCCATCAACCATGATAAATGGGCTGTCCAAGGCCTGGACGGCAAATATAACGGCTGGAAGGGACGCGCGCCTTCGCAATTCGTCCCTGAGAACATTATTGTCAAAGACGGCATTCTGAAGATCCGCTCCAAATGGGAACCGAATTATGAGTTTTTCGATGGTAAGCTGGGCGATGTACAATATGGCGATCCGGTCGCGCCGGTCACAACCGGCGCCGTGATCGGCAAGCGCCGGTTCCTGTATGGTTATATGGAAGCGCGCACCAAAGCGGCCAATGCCGCCATGACCAGTGCGTTTTGGGCGTTGGGCTATCAATCGGAGCTCGACGTATATGAGCAGATGGGAAATCCCAAAAAAGGCGGCGATGGGATCGAAGCGGATTCGCTCAACACTGCGATACATGATTGGCGACCAGGTAAATTCCAGACCAATGGCACTCCGCTCAACAAAGTGTTCAACAATAAGCAACGCCTGCCATTCCGCGTTGCCGATGATTTCCAAGTCTACGGCGCGGAATGGGGACCTGACTTCCTCAAGATCTATGTGAATGGCGAAATGGTACACGAATCTTCACGCGAAGATATCGGCGATGGCTGGGTGCTCACTAATCCGCTGCAGCTCTATTTCGATTCAGAGATATTCAGTTGGCTGGGTCATCCTGACGCCAGCGAACTGCCCGCTGATTACGAGATTGACTATGTCCGGGTTTGGCAGAAACCAAGCGCGGAGCTCTTACAGCCAGCCTTCTTTAGTTTTGAAGGGCCCTATATCACCTATGAAAAGCCCGCTGACGCGATCGAAGTCACGAAGCGCAATAATCAGGAAGAATATTGGCAAAACTGGTATTTCCACGGGCCTGCCGCAAAGCACTTCTCGATTGCTGAAAACGAGCAGTTCTCTGGCGGCAAGCAGGCGTTGAAACTGACGCTTGATGGTGCAATGCCTGCTAAGAAATTGACCGCATTTGCACCGTTTGGATCGGTCAACACAAAGCCGGGCGATTACATCCTATCGGTGCGCGTTTTCGTTCCAGCAGAGGCTGGCAGGGCGGTGTTGCAATTGGCACTCGATGATCCTTGGTATGAGACGCCGCAGATTGATCTGTCAAAATTTCCCCGCGACCAATGGGTTAATTTGCCTATTCCGATCACGCGCGCCAAACCTTCGGGCGGCAAAGATAGGCTGCGGATGTTCATCATCAACAAAGGCGATGATGCAACGGGAACATATTATTTCGATGACTTCTCGCTGGTACCAGCGAAATGACTTCAAACAAAGGTAGCGGAATGAAAAATGCACTCACCAGACCAGTGGTTCTGGCACTAACCGGCATCTTGGCCGCATGCACAGTGCCAGAAACAGGCACAGCCAATGCCATGCCGCAAGCGGTTAGCCCTGCCCCCGCCCCAATGCAGCTGGAGCGCAAGCCAAATATCATCGTCATTCTCACCGATGATCAAGGCTACGCAGATGTGGGCTTTAACGGTAGCACCGAAATCCCCACGCCCAATATTGACCGGATCGCCAATGAAGGCGTGCGGTTTGATCGCGGCTATGTCAGCTTTCCCGTGTGCGGACCCAGCCGCGCTGGCTTGCTAACCGGGCGCTATCAATCACGATTTGGCTATGATCTTAACGCCAGCGAGAACCCTCTCGACACCAAAGCAGGTCTCCCGCTGACCGAACGAACAATTGCCGATGTACTGAAACCGGCGGGCTATAAAAGTGCTGTCATCGGTAAGTGGCACATGGGCAATCATCCGCAGTTCCATCCGATGGAACGCGGCTTTGACGAGTTTTACGGCTTCCCCAACGGCGGCCATGTGTATTTCTTAGACCGATTGCGGAACATCAAAACGGCAGAGGCTGAGAACGGCGGGCAGCTCTATCAAAGCTGGCTAACAGTTGGCCGCGAGCAAGTGAAAACCACCGGCTATTTGACCGATTGGCTATCCGAAAAGGCTGTCGATTTCGTAGAACGCCGCAAGGATGAACCGTTCTTTCTATATCTCGCCTACAACGCACCGCACACCCCGATGCATGCGACTAAGAAATACCTCGACCGCTTCGCCCATATTAAGGACGAACGCCGCCGCACCTATGCCGCCATGATCAGCGCGGTGGATGATGGTGTTGGCGATGTTCTCAACAAATTGGACGAGCACGGCCTTGCCGACGATACGATCGTTTTCTTCTTGTCCGACAATGGCGGCCCACTGCAACGTGCGGTCAATGGCTCGGTGAACTTGCCCCTTCGCGGCGGCAAGGGGGACCTCTTCGAAGGCGGTGTCCGCGTGCCCTTTGCCATGCGCTGGACTGGTCAAATTCCCAAAGGACAAGACTATAGTCATCCCGTGAGCTCGCTGGATATCATGGCGACGGCAGCCGGGGTTAATGGTGTGACCGTGCCGCAAAGCAACGCTCTCGACGGCGTCAATTTGGTGCCATATTTGTCAGGTCAAATGGGGAACCAAGAACCGCATGCGCAGCTTTTCTGGCGCTATACATCCAACACCCGCGACAATTCTAAAATCGGACGCCGGGCTACCGTCTCTGGTCAAGATAAGCTGGTGCAATACCAGCGCAATCGGATGCTGTTCGACTTGTCCAAAGATAAGGGTGAGCAAGACAATTTGCGCGGGCAGGAAAAGGCTAAGGCCGACAATCTGTACAAATCGTGGGAAGAGTGGAACGCTGAGATGGCCAAGGAAAGCGCGATCTCGATCTTCAATGAATGGACTGGCTCATGATGCGCGGCGCAAAAGCGCGCGCGATGGTCGCACCCGCATTAAGAGCGGCAGTCTTGGGGCTGTGTGCTGGCGCATTGGCAGCGTGTTCAACACTGGCCACAGGGCAAGAGCCGGCTCAAGCCAAAGCGCGTGTGGTCACCGTGGCCAACGAAACGCCTCAGGCCGAAAAGCAGCGCAAGCCAAACGTGCTGATCCTGCTGTTTGACGATTTACGTTTTGACAGTTTCTCTTATCGCGGCGGGCCAGTGCCCACGCCAAATATTGATGCATTGGCAGCGGATTCCACCCGCTTTGACACGGCCATTACCACGACAGGTCTATGCTCACCGTCACGTGCAGCGCTCTTCACCGGACGCTGGGGCCATCGCACTGGCCTCGATGATAATGTCGAACTGTGGCATTCACGGCTCGATAAATTGCGCGACGATGAAGGCGGCGTTTTGCGTGCTGCATCGGACAATGGCTACCGTGTGGGATATGTCGGCAAATGGCACATTGGTGAACGTGGCCCGCAGATTAGGGGGGCTGATTATGTTGAAGCCTTTGTTGAAGAGAACGCAGCGCTGCGCCCTTATACACCCTACGGATCGCTGGAAGCCGTAAAAGGCTATTACGCTGGTAAGCGCGATGCAAATGGTGAGAAACACCAGTATTATCAGACGCTGCCCGGCACTTACGAAGAAAGCTTCACCGCGGAAAAAGTACGCAAGGGCCAAGAGTTTTTTCGCCAAGTCGGCGCGAACAAAGATCAGCCTTTCTTTGCCGTTGTTAGCTTTCAGCAGCCGCACCCGCCTTATCGCGTGCCAGAACCCTATGCTTCAATGTTCGATCCCGACAAGATCGAACTACCCTCAAACCATCTTGCACCGCGCGTAAAAAAACCATTGTCACAGGAATATCCCTATTGGCCGTGGCATGATGTGGGACATATGACGGATAAGGATTGGCGGGAATCGCGCGCGAAATATTACGGCGCGGTTGCCTTGATCGACCGCGTTGTTGGTGACCTTATTGCGACCGCCAAGGCCGAAGGTATTTACGATGATTTGCACATCGTCTTTGCCGGTGATCAGGGCAGCATGGTCGGCGAGCATGGCCTCTATGACAAAGCCGCCTATGCCTATGACGAATTGATGCGCATTCCGCTGCTGATGCGTGATCCTGATGCGAGCCCG